>CAMHJT010000074.1 GCA_946185495.1 uncultured Clostridiaceae bacterium
GGAAGTGAGGGATTCACTTTGACATCCCTATCAAAAAAGATAAGGTGGCAGAGTTGGAAGCAGATATGGAGGCTCCGGATTTCTGGAATGATGTGGAGCACTCTAATGAAGTGATGAAGACAGTGAAGAATCTCCGGGACACGCTGGAGGCCTTTGCCAAGGTCGAGGAAGCCTATGAGGAGCTTGGCGTGCTGATCGAGATGGCGGATGAGGAGGATGACGCCTCCCTGCTGCCGGAGATTGAGGATTTATTTAACACATTTAAGGAAGAGTTTGAAACCCTGCGGATCCAGACACTGCTGTCCGGTGAATTTGACAAGGACAACGCGGTGATCACCCTGCACGCCGGTGCGGGCGGGACAGAGAGCTGCGACTGGACGGGAATGCTGTTTCGCATGTACTCCAGATGGGCAGAGAAAAAGGGATATGAGACAGAGATCCTGGATTACCTGGAGGGGGATGAGGCAGGCGTCAAGTCAGTTACCATGCAGATCAACGGGGAGAATGCCTACGGCTATCTGAAATCCGAGAAGGGTGTGCACCGGCTGGTGCGGATCTCTCCCTTCAATGCGGCAGGAAAACGGCAGACCTCCTTCTCGTCCTGCGATGTGATGCCGGATATTGAGGAGGATATTTCCGTTGACATCCGGGATGAGGATCTGAGGATTGACACTTACAGATCCAGCGGCGCCGGCGGCCAGCATATCAACAAGACCTCGTCGGCAATCCGTATCACCCATCTGCCGACAGGAATTGTCGTGCAGTGCCAGAACCAGAGGTCACAGCATCAGAACAAGGACAAGGCGATGAAAATGCTGATGTCCAAGCTGTATGTGCTGAAGCAGCAGGAAAACCAGGAAAAACTGGATGATATACGCGGGGATGTCGCGGAGAATGGCTTTGGTTCCCAGATCCGCTCCTATGTGATGCAGCCATATACCATGGTGAAGGATTTAAGGACGGGAGCGGAGAGCAGCAATGTCGGCGGCGTGCTGGACGGCAATATCGATCCGTTCATGAACGCGTATTTAAAATGGATCAGTCTGAAAAAGGAGTAGCAAGCCTATGGAAGAGAGAAAATTTGTAATATTCCAGCTCGGAGAGCAGAAATATGGAATGAATTTAAGCTCCATTAACGGAATTGAACAGGGATATTTCATTATTCCGGTGCCGAACGCGCCGAAGGGGATCAAGGGAATTATCAATCTGCGCGGAACGGTCATTCCTGTGTACAGCCTTCGGGAGCATTTTGGCATGCCAAGTGAGGTGACCAATCCGGAGAAGAGCCTGCTGATCACGAACTGTGATGGCACTATGCTCGCGTATGAGGTGGATGAGGTTCTCTCGATAGAGGAGATGAAGCCGGAGAATATCAATGATATGCCTTTTGTGGCTTCGAATGAAGAGACGGTGTTTATGGAGAAGGTGCTGCATATCGGCACAGGCATCGTGATCGCTATCAACGCGGACAAGGTGCTGTCTGAGACTATGAAGAAAAAAGTAGATCAGATGGTTGCGGATAACGAAAAGAAAGAGGACGCTTAAGAAAAGGGAGGTCGTCATGGTAAACATAGCAGTTTTGGGATACGGTACGGTCGGCTCCGGCGTGGTGGAGGTGATCAGAACCAACGGAGAGATCATCAACAAGAAAGCCGGGCAGGAGATTCATGTCAAATATGTTCTGGATCTGAGGGAATTTGAAGGAGATCCGGTACAGGAGATCCTGGTACACGACTACAATATCATTCTGGAGGATCCGGAGATAGAAGTGGTAGTGGAGGTCATGGGCGGCGTGGAGCCGGCTTACACATTTACAAAGAAAGCTCTTCTGGCGGGAAAGAGCGTGTGTACCTCCAATAAGGAGCTTGTGGCGAAGCACGGTGCGGAGCTGTTAGCCATTGCGAGACAGAAGCAGAGGAATTATCTGTTTGAGGCTTCGGTGGGAGGGGGAATCCCGATCATCCGTCCGCTGAACAGTTCCCTTACTGCGGATGACATCACCGAGATTACCGGTATCCTGAACGGGACGACCAATTATATTTTGACAGAGATGGCAGACAAGGGTGCTGCTTTTGAGGATGTGTTAAAGGACGCGCAGAGCAAGGGGTATGCGGAGCGTAATCCGGAGGCGGATGTGGAGGGCTATGACGCCTGCCGCAAGATTGCGATCCTGACATCCCTGGTAGTGGGCGAGCAGGTCGATTACGAGGACGTGCATACCGAGGGAATCACGAAGCTGACAGAGGCTGATTTCAAATACGCGAAGGCGCTTGGCGCTTCCATCAAGCTGTTAGGCACCAGCAGGAAGGTGGACGGTACCTTTTATTCCATGGTCGCGCCGGTGATGATCGGGCAGGAGCATCCGCTGATCAGCGTGAACGGCGTATTTAACGGCATTTTCATTCATGGCAATGTCCTGGATGATGTGATGTTCTATGGACGCGGTGCCGGAAAGCTGCCGACCGCAAGCGCTGTGGTGTCCGATGTGGTGGACGCTGTGAAGCACCTGAATGAAAACATCCTGACGATCTGGGAGCAGAAAAAATATGCGCTGGGAACCTATGAGAAGCTTCCGGGCAGGTTCTTTGTGCGCATGGCACAGGCGGCGGATCCGGAGTCGCAGAAGCAGGAGATCGGCAAGGTGTTTGGTGAGGTGCGTTATGTAGAGGCGGACGGCGTAGAGGGCGAGACCGCTTTTGTTACAGGGACGGTCACGGAGGGTGATTTCTCCGGTAGGATCGCAGGCTTTGGACAGGTGCGCAGCGTGATCAGAGTCGATTTTTGAATGATCAATATTGACTATCATGCGAAAAAGTAGTAAATTATGTCGTAGACTGTAACAGGATTGTCAGAGCTGACTACACTGTTACTGTGAGATAAACTTGTAGGAGGACACAAAACAAATGTTGATCGTGAAGAAGTTTGGCGGTACATCTGTTGCAAACAAGGAGAGAATGTACAATGTTGCCAACAGGTGTATTGAGGACTATAAAAAGGGGAATGACGTGGTCGTTGTCCTGTCCGCAATGGGCAAATATACGGATGAGCTGATCGATATGGCGAAGGACATGAATCCGAATCCGCCGAAGCGTGAGATGGATATGCTGTTCACTATCGGCGAGCAGATGTCAGTGGCCCTGATGGGAATGGTGATGAATAATCTGGGCGTTCCCGCGATTTCGCTGAACGCTTTTCAGGTGGCCATGCACACTACATCGGTATATGGCAACGCGAGGATCAAGCGCATTGACAGCGAGAGGATCCGTCATGAGCTGGATCAGAAGAAGATCGTGATCGTAACCGGTTTTCAGGGAATCAATAAGTTCGATGATTATACCACGCTTGGCAGGGGCGGTTCAGACACGACGGCAGTTGCGCTGGCTGCGGCCCTGAACGCGGATGCATGTGAGATTTACACCGATGTGGATGGCGTATATACGGCTGATCCGAGAAAGGTTCCGAGCGCGAGGAAGCTCAACCAGATCACCTATGATGAGATGCTGGAGCTTGCGACTCTGGGCGCGGGAGTATTGCATAACCGCTCTGTGGAGCTTGCGAAAAAACAGGGCGTACAGCTTGTTGTCCGCTCAAGTCTGAATACCTCAGAGGGAACGATTGTGAAGGAGGATGCGAAAATGGAGAAAATGCTGGTTAGCGGAGTAGCGGCAGATAAGGATGCAGCGAGAATTGCCTTGATTGGACTGAAGGATGAGCCGGGTGTGGCGTTCCGCCTGTTCAACCATCTGGCAAGACATAATATCAATGTAGATATGATTCTGCAGTCAGTGGGTCGTGACAGCACGAAGGACATTTCCTTTACAGTGGCTGTGGATAATGCGGATGAGGCGGTTGAGATTGTTGAGCGCCATTTCCATGAGTATGAGAAGATTGATGTGGAGAAGAATGTTGCCAAGGTATCTATCGTTGGCGCCGGCATGATGAGCAACGCAGGCGTGGCAGCCAAGATGTTTGAGGCTCTGTATGATGAGGGAATCAATATCAAGATGATCTCCACCTCGGAGATCCGTGTTTCCGTTCTGATCGATGAAAAATATACAGAGAGAGCGATGAATGCGGTGCATGATAAATTTGGTCTGGGTGACAACCGGTAATCGGCGTCAGGCTGTGAGAAGTCCAAAGCGGATGGGAAGCTGATTCGCTTTGGGCTTTTTTTCGGAGGTGTAAAATGAAGAGAGAGGATTACCTGAGCTGGGATCAGTATTTTATGGGGATCGCCCTGCTGTCCGCGCAGCGCAGCAAGGATCCCAGCACGCAGGTCGGCGCGTGCATTGTCGGAGAGAATAACAGGATCCTCTCCGTCGGCTACAATGGAATGCCGTCCGGCTGCTCGGATGATGAAATGCCATGGGACAGGGAGGGTTCGCCGCTTAACAGCAAATATTTTTTTGTCTGCCATGCGGAATTAAATGCGATCTTAAATTACAGCGGCGGATCGCTGACCGGCGCGACCTGTTATTCCACCCTGTTTCCCTGCAACGAGTGTGCGAAGGCGATCATTCAGAGCGGGATCAGGGAGATCGTATATCTGTCGGATAAATATTCCGATTCTGAATCCACGAGGGCGGCAAAAATGATGTTCAATATGACAGGCGTGCGCTACCGTGCGTATGAGGGAAGGGACCGGTTGGTGGAGCTTCATTTGTAGGATGGAAGAATCGCTGCTTCGGCGGCCGGCAGATAGACAGGCAGAAGATGAGCCGGGTGGAGAAAACCGGCAGAACATAAGAAAGAAATGAGGTAACGGAAGAATGGATATCGCTGCAGTGATTGCAAAGGAACTGGGAATCAGGAAGGAACAGGTGGAGGCAACGGTGAAGCTGATAGACGAGGGCTCAACGATCCCGTTTATCGCCAGATACCGCAAAGAGGTGACCGGCTCGCTCAACGATGAGGTGCTGAGGGAGCTTTATGAGAGGCTGAATTATCTGCGAAACCTGGAGGAGCGGAAGGAGAGCGTGATCGCCAGCATCGCGGAGCAGGAAAAGCTGACGCCTGAGCTGGAAAAGCAGATCCGGGAGGCAATGACGCTGGTGGCGGTAGAGGATCTTTACAGGCCGTATAAGCAAAAGCGCAGGACGCGTGCGACCGTCGCGAAGGAGAAAGGACTGGAGGGACTAGCCAATATCATTTACCTTCAGATGACAGACCGCCCGGTAGAGCAGGAGGCGGAGGCTTATCTGTCAGAGGAGAAGGAGGTCCTGACGGTGAAGGACGCGATCGCGGGAGCGATGGACATTCTTGCGGAAAACATTTCAGATAACGCGGAATACCGGACGCGGATCCGGGAGATGACCTTTAAGGAAGGGAAGCTGGTGACGACGGCGAAGGATCCCGAGGCGAAGTCTGTGTATGAGATGTACTATGAGTTTGAGGAGCCGATCCAGAAAGCGGCGGGGTACAGGGTGCTTGCGATCAATCGGGGAGAGAAGGAGAAATTTCTCTCTGTGAAGGTGACGGCGCCTGAAGAGAGGATCCTCGGATATCTGGAGAAAAAGGTGATCATCAGGGAAAATCCCCATACCACGCCGATTCTGAAGGCTGTCATTGAGGACAGCTATAAGCGCCTGATCGCAGGGGCGATCGAGCGGGATATCAGGAGCGAGCTGACCGAGAAAGCGGAGGATGGCGCGATTTCCGTATTTGGGAAAAATCTAAAGCAGCTGCTGATGCAGCCGCCGATCGCGGGGCATGTGGTACTTGGCTGGGATCCCGCCTTCCGTACAGGCTGCAAGCTGGCAGTTGTGGACGCCACAGGAAAGGTGCTGGATACGCTTGTGGTTTATCCGACAGAACCGCAGAATAAGATTGCGGAGGCTAAGAGGAAGGTGCACGCGCTGATCAAAAAATACGGGATTACGCTGATCTCGGTCGGAAATGGAACTGCCTCCCGTGAGTCTGAACAGGTGATCGTGGAGCTGTTAAAGGAGATTCCGGAGAAGGTGCAGTACATTATTGTCAATGAGGCGGGGGCTTCCGTGTATTCTGCGAGCAAGCTGGCAACGGAGGAGTTCCCGAATTTTGACGTAGGGCAGAGAAGCGCGGCGTCCATCGCAAGGCGCCTGCAGGATCCGCTGGCTGAGCTTGTGAAAATCGATCCGAAATCCATCGGCGTTGGCCAGTACCAGCATGACATGAACCAGAAGAAACTGGGAGAGGCTCTCACCGCGGTGGTGGAGGATTGCGTGAACAAGGTCGGCGTGGATTTAAATACTGCGTCAGCTTCCCTGTTGGAGTATGTATCCGGCATCACGAAGACGATCGCGAAAAATATCGTGGTGTACAGGGAGGAGAACGGAAGATTTACGAACCGGAAGCAGCTGATGAAGGTGGCCAAGCTGGGGCCGAAGGCGTTTGAACAGTGCGCGGGCTTTATGCGCATACAGGGTGGAGACAATCCGTTAGATGCCACCAGCGTTCATCCGGAAAGCTATGAGGTGACGGCAAGGCTTTTGCAGTCATTGGGCTTTTCGGCGCAGGACATCAGTGGACAGGGACTGGCGGGATTGTCCAAAAAGGTAAAGAATAAAGAAAAAATGGCCGGGGAGCTGGGAATCGGTGCGGTGACTCTGGAGGATATCCTGAAGGAGCTGGAAAAGCCGGCCAGGGATCCAAGGGAGGATATGCCGAAACCAATCCTGCGGACAGATGTGCTGGAAATGAAGGATCTTCAGGAAGGCATGATCCTGAAGGGAACCGTGCGGAACGTGATTGACTTTGGCGCGTTCGTGGACATCGGCGTGCATCAGGACGGCCTGGTACATATCTCCCAGATGACTAACAAAAAATTCATAAAGCATCCGCTGGAGGTTGTAAGCGTGGGGGATATTGTGGAGGTCAAGGTGCTGACAGTGGATCTGGCTAGAAAGAGGATTCAGTTGTCAATGATCATTTGAGAAAAGGGGAAGCAGCAGATGGACAAGATCACTTTTTCTGTACAGATGAAAAAGAAGCATATTTTCAGGTTTAACCTGTATCATGCATACACCGGTTTTTCCGGGCTGTTCGGCGTCGCGATTTCCGTGTTTTCGTGGATCCTGCTGATCGCTGATTTTGAGAACCTGACAGATCAGTCCAAGACAGTGCTGACGGTGCTGGGCGCGTGGTTCCTTGTCATTTATCCGCTGATCCTGCACGCGAGGGCCGGCGCGCAGGCTAAGAGAAATGAGAGCATGAAGGAGGGATTCTCCTATGTGCTGGATCCGGACGGCATCACTGTTTCACAGGGAGAGGCCAGCCAGAATATCAGATGGAATGCTGTGCGAAAGATCGTGGAGACGCGAACGCAGTATTATGTCTACACCAGCAGCATTCATGCGTTTATATTTCCCAAGGAGGATATAGGCGTCAGCGCAGAGGAATTTGACAGGGCGGTCTGCGGGTGGATCTCAAAAGAGAAAATTGCGATGAAGGGCGCATTAAGGCGTTTCAAGCAGCAGGTTTCCCGATGACCGGATACGAGACATATGAGGTAAGGATATGATATATGAGAGTTATGGGCCGG
Organism: uncultured Clostridiaceae bacterium; assembly: GCA_946185495.1. Taxonomy (GTDB): domain Bacteria; phylum Bacillota; class Clostridia; order Lachnospirales; family Lachnospiraceae; genus CAG-590. Next base: position 7,523 of record CAMHJT010000074.1, read on the forward strand.
AGGATACGTTTTCGCTGGCAAAGCGGCTTGGAGAGGAGGCTGTTCCAGGCATGGTCATCTGCCTCGACGGAGACCTGGGGGCGGGAAAAACCCTTTTTACGCAGGGCTTCGCGGCGGGGCTGGGCGTTTTGGAGTATGTGAACAGTCCGACCTTTACCATTTTGCAGGAGTATGACAGCGGAAGGCTTGCGCTGTATCATTTTGATGTGTACCGGATAGAGGATCCGGAGGAGATGGAAGAGACTGGTTTTCTGGAGCTGATCTACGGAGACGGCGTGTGCCTGATCGAGTGGTCAGAGCGGATCAGGGAGCTGCTGCCCCGGCATGTTACAAGGGTTTTGATAGAAAAGAATGTGGAAAAGGGGTTCTCCTACAGGCGGATAGAGGTATCTGTTTATTCTTGACGAATTTGTTGCATACCAGATGGCTGCCAACGGATCGTTCATTTATACTTCGGGCACGAGCTGATGCATACCTTCGAGCGAAAGCCCTTCGTTGCAAATAAGCCATCCTCTGGAAGCCTGTGTACCGGCTAAAGGGTGAACAGTTAGGGAAAGGAAAGAGGAAAAATGAAAATATTAGCAGTTGACAGTTCCGGGCTGGTGGCCTCTGTGGCGCTGGTGGAGGATGACAATCTGATCGCGGAGTATACGGTGCATTATAAGAAGACGCATTCACAGACGCTTCTGCCGATGCTGGATGAGATTGTCAAGATGACGGAGACGGATCTGGCTGGCATTGACGCGATCGCGGTAGCAGCCGGACCGGGTTCCTTTACGGGACTCCGGATCGGGGCAGCCACGGTCAAGGGGCTGGGGCTTGCGCTGGACAAGCCGGTTGTGGGCGTTCCAACGGTGGAAGCGCTCGCTATGAACCTCTACGGAGCGGCGGGCGTGCTCTGTCCGCTGATGGATGCGAGGCGGGATCAGGTCTATACTGGTATTTACCGCTTTGCGGGTGGCGTGCTTGAGATGGAGAAGGAGCCATGCGCGGTGCCGTTGGAGGAGATACTTGCCGCGTTAAACGTGCTGGGAGAGCCGGTGACATTTCTGGGAGACGGCGTGGCTGTTTACAGGGAGCGGATTGTGCAGGAAATGCGGATACCCTGTCAGTTCGCACCGGCGCATGTGAATAAGCAGAGGGCTTCCGCTGTTGCGGTCTGCGCGCAAAGACGCATGGCGGATGGCGGCTATGTGAGCGCGGATGACTTTTCTCCGATCTATCTGAGGCTTTCCCAGGCAGAGAGGGAGAGGAAGGAAAGGGAGGCAAATGGGGAGTGAGACAGTTCTGCGCCCCCTCCGGATCGAGGACTGCGCCGCTGTATCAATGCTGGCTGCCCGGACGCTGCCGGAGCATTGGTCTGTCCAGGCACTTGAGGAGTCGCTGCGCTTTTCGTATAACGTCTGTTTTGTCGCGGAGAGGGAACGATGCATTGCCGGTTTTGCGGGGATTATGGTGGCGCCTCCGGACGCGGATTTATTAAGCGTTGCTGTGGAGCCTGCCTTGCAGCGGCAGGGAATTGCAAAGATGCTGCTCAAACGTGTGCTGCAGGAGGCCGGAAAACATGGCGCGGAGCGAATGCTGCTCGAGGTGCGGCAGGGCAACCTGGCTGCGCGGAGGCTGTATGAGAAGACAGGGTTTTCTGAGATTGGAACGCGGAAGGATTACTATGCGGATCCGAAGGAGGATGCGGTGATCATGGAGAAATGGCTGCGGCGATAGAAAATATACTGGATTTTTCATGTAAATTGCGTTACCATAGAGATATAGGGAACAGGTATGTTACAGGAATATGGATATATATTTTGACAGCGTCAGGCGGAAAAGAGGGATGGAATGATAGATGTATGCTTGCTGGGTACCGGCGGAATGATGCCGTTGCCGTACAGGGCTCTGACATCAATGATGCTCAGATATAACGGAATGAATATGCTGATAGATTGCGGTGAGGGAACGCAGGTCTCCATCAAGCAGAAGGGATGGACTGTGAAGCCGTTGGATGTGATCTGCTTCACGCATTTTCACGCGGATCATATCAGCGGTTTGCCGGGACTTTTGCTGACGCTTGGAAATGCGGAGCGGACGGAGCCGGTGACGATGATCGGGCCGAAACGGCTGGAGAAGGTTGTGAATGCGCTTCGCATGATCGCGCCTGAACTTCCGTTTGAGATTCGTTTTATCGAGCTGGAGGAGGAAGAGCAGAGCTTTGAGTTAAATGGCCTGAGGCTTACGGCATTTAAGGTGAATCACAATATCACCTGCTACGGATATAGCGTGGAATTGGACAGGGCGGGAAAATTTGACGTGGAGAAGGCGAAGGAGCTGGGCATCCCCCTGAATTGTTGGAACAGGCTGCAAAAAGGGGAGACGATCGAGTCAGAAGGCAGGATACTGACGCCCGACATGGTGCTGGGAGCGCCGAGAAAAGGGATTAAGCTGACATACTGTACGGATACAAGGCCGACAAAAAGTATCGCGGAGCATGCCGCAGGCTCTGATCTGTTCATCTGCGAGGGTATGTACGCGGAGCCGGATAAGGAGGAAAAGGCGAGGGAGTATAAGCACATGACCTTCTATGAGGCTGCCAGGCTTGCGAAGGAGGCGGCGGTGAAAGAGCTTTGGCTGACGCATTATTCCCCGTCCCTTGTAAAACCACAGGATTATGAGGAAAAGGTGAGAAAGATTTTTCCCGGTACCATTGTTGCCAAAGACAGGCGGACGACCACCCTTTTATTTGAGGACTGACATATGATTGCAACGATCGAGGAGGTGATTGTATGAGAGAGAAGGGAACGGCAGGAAAGACTGGAACCGGAATCAAAGGATTTACGATGGCTGTCCTTTTGATGGTAATTGCGGGGCTGTCGTACTACACGTACCTGAATAACAAGGCAACTACTGAAAAGGAAAGCGCCAAAATGTCGGAGACACAGCAGCTTTTGGAGTATAACTTTGTGGATGCTTATCCCAAAACAGTCAGGGAAACGGTGAAGCTGCACTGTAAATATCTGAAAAACGCGTATAACGAGGCGTTTACCGAGGATGAGCTTTTTACTGTGAATAAGCAGATCAGGCAGATGTTTGACGATGAACTGCTGGAATACAATCCTCAGGAGCAGCAGCTGCAGGGTCTGAAGGATGAGATTGCCCGTTATAAGGAGAATAAGCAGAAGTTCATCGGGTATAAGGTGGCAGAATCCAGCCAGATCAAATACAATACCCGGAACGATAAGGAATACGCCAAGATCAGGGTCACGATTACCCTGCAGGTTGGCACGACCAATCAGACTGCGGATGAGGAATATATTCTTCGGAAGGATGAAGAGGGCAGATGGAAGATTCTTGGCTGGCAGGCGGAAAACAATCAGACGATCAGGGCTAAAGGAGAAACGGATTAAATGGAAAAACCAACCTATATATTAGCAATTGAATCTTCCTGTGACGAGACTTCGGCTGCAGTGGTTTCAGACGGACGCACAGTCTGCTCCAATGTGATCTATTCACAGATCGACCTGCATAAATTATATGGCGGAGTTGTTCCGGAGATTGCGTCCAGAAAGCATATCGAGAAGATCAATCAGGTGATCACGCAGGCCTTGAAGGAGGCGGATCGCACCCTGCAGCAGATGGATGCCATCGCGGTGACCTATGGACCGGGACTGGTGGGCGCGCTGTTAGTGGGAGTGGCGGAGGCGAAAGCAATCGCCTATGCGGCGGGTAAGCCTTTGGTGGGCGTACACCATATAGAGGGGCATATCGCGGCAAATTATATAGAGCATGAAGATCTGGAGCCCCCGTTTATCTGTCTGGTTGTGTCGGGCGGGCACACACATCTTGTCCGTGTGGAGGGGTATGACCGGTTTGAGATACTTGGAAGAACGAGGGATGACGCGGCCGGTGAGGCCTTTGACAAAGTTGCGAGGGCGATCGGGCTGGAATATCCCGGAGGGCCGGCAATCGATCGTCTTGCCAGGGAGGGGAACCGGGAGGCGATTCCGTTCCCTCGCGCCAGGGTGGAGGGAAACGAGTATGATTTCAGCTTCAGCGGGCTGAAGTCTGCTGTCCTTAATTACCTGAACCAATGCGAGATGAAGAAGCTGGAGGTGAACCGCGCCGACGTTGCGGCCTCATTTCAGTATGCTGTGACAGATGTATTGACCACTCACGCGATTCACGCGGTAAAGGAGTCTGGACTTAACCGGTTTGCACTGGCGGGCGGCGTTGCATCCAATTCTGCGCTCCGTGCCTCCATAAAAGAAGCCTGTGAGCGGGAGGGAATTCAGTTTTATTATCCGTCGCCTGTGTATTGTACGGACAATGCCGCCATGATCGGCGTAGCGGGATATTATGAGTTTATCAAAGGAGTCCGTCATGGATGGGATCTGAATGCGGTTCCCAACTTGAAGCTGGGGCAGAGAATTTAAGGTCTGAAGATAAGATGAGGTGGCAATATGGAGCATATAACGGCGATTGTTCTGGCAGCCGGCAAAGGGAGCAGGATGCATTCGGAGATACCCAAGCAGTATCTGGAGCTTTGCGGGAAGCCGGTGCTGTATTATTCTTTGAAGTGCTTTGCGGACAGTCCGGTAGATGATATTATTCTGGTGACAGGCGCGGAGGATACAGACTACTGCAGAATTGAGATTGTAGAGAAATACCATCTGGACAAGGTGAGGGAAGTTGTAGCCGGAGGTTCCCAGAGATACTGGTCGGTCAAAAACGGGTTGGAAGCCGCAAAAGGCGCGGATCTGGTTTTGATCCATGACGCAGCCAGGCCCTGCCTTACTGTTCAGATGATCTGTGATTCCATAGAGGAGGTCAGACGGTCGGGAGCCTGTACCGTCGGGGTGCCGGTGAAGGATACCATCAAGGTAGTGGATCGGGACGGGTTTGGAATTGAAACGCCCGCCCGGGAAACCCTATGGCAGATTCAGACGCCCCAGAGCTTTCGCTATGAGGAGCTGAGGGAAGCCTATGAGAAGATGGAGGCGTCAGGAGATACGGATATTACGGATGACACTATGATGATTGAACGTTATCTCCATAAGAAGACACGGGTGATTATGGGCGATTACCGCAATCTGAAGATCACTACGCCGGAGGATTTACAGTCCGCAGAAATTTTTTTAAAAAAATAAAAAAAAGTTGTTGACAAGGGAAACCTGATGTGATAATATAATCAATGTCGCTGGCGGGAAGCTAGTAGAACGGAGAGGTATCGAAGTGGTCATAACGAGGCGG
>CAMHJT010000075.1 GCA_946185495.1 uncultured Clostridiaceae bacterium
GAATGCAGAGCAGGCAGAGAACGTGGCTGGAGCGGAGAATGCAGAGCAGGCAGAGGACGTTCCGGGTATGGAGCGTGTGCCGGAGGCGCTGCGGGAGCGCCTTGCCTATGAGCTTAATACGATCCGCAGCATGGGCTATGTGGATTATTTTTTAATCGTGTGGGATTTCATCCGGTACGCGAGGGATCACGGGATCGCGGTGGGTCCGGGGCGGGGATCGGCGGCGGGCTCCATCGTCAGCTACTGCCTGGGGATCACCAACATTGATCCGATCCGGTTCCAGCTCCTGTTCGAGCGCTTCCTGAATCCGGAGCGTGTCACCATGCCCGATATCGACGTGGATTTCTGCTATGAGAGGCGGCAGGAGGTCATCGACTATGTGGTCCGCAAATACGGGAAGGAGAAGGTGGTGCAGATTGTCACCTTCGGAACCATGGCGGCGAGAATGGTGATCCGGGACGTGGGACGCGTGCTCGACATGCCCTACGCGGCGGTGGACCGGGTGGCGAAAATGATTCCGATGGGTCCGCAGAACCTGCACATCACCATCGGGGACGCGCTGAAGAGCTCCCCCGACCTGAAAAAAGCATACGAGGAAGAGGAACAGGTGAAATATCTGGTGGACATGGCCAGAAAGCTGGAAGGGCTGCCGCGGCACGCGTCAATGCATGCGGCCGGAGTGGTGATCGGCCAAAAGCCGATCGATGAATTTGTCCCCCTTTCCAGAGGCTCCGATGACGCTATCACCACCCAGTTCACAATGACCACGATTGAGGAGCTGGGCCTTCTCAAAATGGATTTTCTGGGGCTGCGCACTCTGACGGTGCTTCGGGACGCAGTTGCCAATATTGAAAAAAGCCGGGGGATACGGATTGACCTGGACCACCTGAACATGGAGGATCCTGCGGTCTATGACCTGATCGGCACCGGCCAGACGCAGGGCATATTCCAGCTTGAAAGCGGCGGCATGCGGGGATTCATGACGGAGTTAAAGCCCAGGAGTATTGAGGACATCATTGCGGGGATTTCCCTGTACCGCCCGGGACCGATGGATTTCATCCCCCTGTATATCAAGGGCAAGGAGCATCCGGAGGCGGTGACCTATGACTGTCCCCAGCTGGAAAAAATCCTGTCCCCGACCTACGGCTGTATCGTCTATCAGGAGCAGGTCATGCAGATCGTGATGGAGCTAGCGGGCTACACCATGGGGCGAAGCGATCTGGTGCGCCGCGCCATGTCCAAGAAAAAAGAGTCTGTGATGCAGCAGGAGCGGAAAAATTTTGTCTATGGAAATGAGGAGGAAGGAGTGCCCGGCTGTATCAGCCGCGGCATCAGCGAGGAGACCGCCAACAAGATCTTTGATGAAATGACGGATTTCGCCAAATATGCCTTCAATAAATCCCATGCTGCCGCCTACGCGGTGGTGGCCTATCAGACGGCTTATCTCAAATGCCATTACCCGGCGGAATTCATGGCCGCGCTGATCACCTCGGTGCTGGACCGGACGGACAAGGTTTCGGAGTATATCGCACACTGCAGGAAGCTGGGGATCCAGGTCCTGCCGCCGGATATCAACGAGGGCGTCAGCGGATTTTCTGTGTCTGACGGTGCGATCCGGTACGGGCTGTCGGCGTTAAAAAGCGTTGGCCGTCCGGTCATAGAGTCGGTAGTGGAGGAGCGGGAGAAGAACGGTCCCTACCGGGATATCAGGGATTTTGTGGAGCGGTTAAGCGGCAGGGAGGTGAACCGGAGGACGCTGGAGAGCCTGATCAAGGCCGGAGCCTTTGACTGCTTCCCGGCGAACCGCAGGCAGATGCTTCTGGTGTATGAGCAGGTTATCGACAGCGTGAACCGGGACAGGAAGAACAGTATGGCGGGGCAGATGTCCCTGATGGATTTTCTGGGCGAGGAGGAGAAGAAGGATTTCGCGCTCTCGTATCCGAAGGTGGAGGATTTTCCAAAGGAGGAAAAGCTGGCCTATGAGAAGGAGGTGCTGGGCGTCTATGTAAGCGGCCATCCGCTCGAGGAGGATCGTGAGCTGATGGAGAAACAGGTTACGGCCACCACGCTGGATTTTGCCGAGGATCCGGAGACGGGAATCCCGGAGGCGAAGGATCAGGCGTACTATGTTATGGGAGGCATCGTGACGGCTGCCGTGCAGCGCGTGACCAAGGATGGAAGGAATATGGCGATTCTGACGCTGGAGGATCTGTTTGGCACCATTGAGGTCGTGGCGTTTCCCAATCAATATGAGAGGTTCCGGGGGATTCTTCTGCCGGACGCCAAGGTGCTGGTTGCGGGCAGGGCTTCTGTCAATGAGAAGGAGCGGAAACTGATACTGGACCAGGCGGTTCCGTTTTCCGATGTGCCAAGGACGGTCTATCTCCAGTGTGAAAATAAACAGGATTATCTGGAAAAGGAAGGGGACATCTACGGGATCGTGCGCCGGAATGGCGGAACGCATCAGGTCAAAGTGATGCTGAAGGAGGAAAAGCAGATGAAGCCGCTGGGCGAGCTCTACGGAGTGGACGCGTCGGAACAGACACTTAACGAATTTAAGAAGCTGCTGGGTGAGGGAAAGGTTATCGTGAAGGAGGAGAAGCTGTCCCTCAGGGGGCGCAGATGGTAATGACTGCATGTTCTGAACACTGACACATTGAATCTGTTCAAAAAATACAGGCAGATACACGGCGGGTGAAGCCGGTACGTTCTGGTTCATACGCTGTTTTGGCACGGCCTGCACGGTAAGAGCGCAGACCTGCCAAGTGGTTGCGACACATTTTCTTGGAAAGGAACGCTATGATTACAAGTACGGCAAACGCGAGGATCAAAAATATCATCAAATGTGGAAAGAACCCGAAGGAGAGGAAAAAGCAGGACATTTTTCTGGTGGAGGGAGTCCGGATGTTTTCTGAGATTCCGCCGGAGCGAAGGGTGGAGACCTATGTGACGGAGGAGTTTTTTGCGCGGCATCCGGCGCTGTTTGAGGGGACGGACTATGAGCTGGTGGCCGGACATGTGATGGAGGCCATGACCGATACGAAAACGCCCCAGGGCGTACTCTGCGCGGTGCGCTGCTGCCATTACACCAGGGAGGAGGTCTGCGGCATTGCCGGCGGTCGCTTCGTTCCGGCAGAAGATGCCCCTGCAAAACCAGACGGCACGGCTGGCGGTCGCTTCGTTTCAACAGAAGGCGTGTCGGCAAAACCAGACGGCTTTGCGGGTGAAAAAAGAATCCGGATAACGGGTTCTGCTCCCCTTTTGCTGGCGTTAGAGGACATACAGGATCCCGGCAATCTGGGCACGATGCTAAGAACGGCCGAGGGGGCAGGCGTCACCGGCATCCTGATGAGCCGGGATACGGTGGATGTGTACAATCCCAAGGTGGTCAGATCGACCATGGGCTCTATTTTCAGGGTACCCTTCTGCTATGTCGACCATCTGACGGAGGAGGTCGCCCGTCTGGCCGGGGAGGGGTTTCACACCTACAGCGCCCACCTGCAGGGAAAGACATTTTACGACTATGATTACAGGAATCCGACAGTTTTCGTCATCGGCAATGAGGGCCGGGGGCTTACGGAAGCGATGTCGGAGCTTACGGAGCATAAGATCAGGATACCAATGATGGGAAAAGTAGAGTCGCTGAACGCCGCAACCGCGGCAACTGTGCTGATGTATGAGGCAATGCGACAAAGGTTTTCCAATTTATGACAAAACTTGTTCTTTTTAGAGAAAAAAACCCCGTTCTATAAATCGAATTTTTGTACTAAGATATAGTACAGGGTAGATGAAATCCGGACTGGCAGGCACAGGATATTGTGTCGGGCGAAGCCGGGCTGGAAATGAAAAAAAAGACATTTGGTATACCTGGAAGGAGAAAGAAAATGACAGAAAAAGTGTTGAGCAACAATCAGGCAGTGGTAGCGGGTGAGATCGTCTCTGAATTTACGTTCAGCCACGAGATATTCGGAGAGGGCTTCTACATGGTGGACCTGCTGGTCAACCGGTTAAGCGACGCGACGGATGTGATTCCTCTGATGGTATCGGACCGGCTGATGGATGTGGAGCAGTCGCATATCGGGGAGCGCATTGAGGCCAAGGGACAGTTCCGGTCCTACAATAAGCATGAGGAGACGAAAAACCGCCTGATCTTATCTTTGTTTGTGAGGGAGCTGACCATTCTGGAGGATGGGGAGGAGCTGCAGCATCCAAATCAGATTTATTTGGACGGATATATCTGCAAGGCGCCGATCTACCGCATGACGCCGCTTGGCCGGGAGATCGCGGATGTGCTGCTGGCGGTGAACCGCGCTTATGGAAAATCCGATTACATCCCCTGCATCTGCTGGGGCAGAAACGCCAGGTTTGCCGGCAAGCTGGGAGTCGGGGAGCACGTGGCGGTCTGGGGCAGGATTCAGAGCAGGGAATACCAGAAAAAGCTGGAGAACGATAAGGTGATCAACCGGGTGGCATATGAGGTGTCTGTGAGCAAGATGGAATGTCTGGAGTGAGGCCATGCAGCGGGTGGATCAGGATGTGTAAGCTTCATCCGCCGCGTATCCGCTTTTGTATCTGGTGGACTGTTACAACAGGGGCGATGCTGTAATGAAACAACAGGCACGAAGGCATTGCTTTTTTGTGAGTTTTATGCTAGGATGTTCGTATTATGGCTTCAGAATTGTACCGGTTTTGATTTATGAGGGATCAGATGCTGTTTTCGCCTGGGTGATATACGGTATCGGCATCCGGCCGGATGATGCCAGATATAAACTATGGTTTATAGAGGAGAAATCAAATGGAGCAGATACATATCATCTACGGAGCGGGATACGGCAAGACGGCGGCGGCCATGGGGCTGGCGGTGAAGGCAGCGGGAGCGGGAGAGCGCGTGACCATTGTGCAGTTTTTAAAGGGAACGGACGCGGATTACAGTATGTTAAGCCAGTTCGACGAGATCAAATTTTTCAGCTTTGAAAACAGCGAAAAGCCTTACGGAGAACTGGACTTTGCCGAGCGGGAGGAGCAGCGGGCGAAGGTGAAGAACAGCTTCCACTACGCAAAGAAGGTGATCGATACCGGAAGCTCAGATGTGGTGATCCTGGATGAGATCCTGGGGCTTTTAGACTATAACATTTTATCTCCGGAGGATATAGAGGAGCTGATCAACGGCAGTAGGGTAAAGCTGATCCTGACCGGGCGGAACTGTCCGGAGAGCCTGCAGAAGAAGGCAACCCTTCTGTCACATGTTCTGCCAAAATAAAACGAGAAAAGGCATACAGCCTGTTTGAAGCCCATTGTCAGCCTGACAGTGGGCTTTTTGATGCACCAACCCGGCAAGCATCTGCCGTGCTTGCACGAGCAGATATTTGCCGGGTGCAAGAACATGGAGCACGAAGTGCGGAATGTTCGCAGGTGCGAAAATCGAGTAGGAGGATGAAGTCCTCCCTACTCGATTGTGCGCAGGGACGCGCTCCGCGCGGCGGGCAGGGAGGATTGGTTCCTTCTGCCGATTTGCTTGTTTTTTTGTATACGATATGGTACACTTTTTATGACTACTCAGCAGGGCTGCGCATTCACTGCGCAGACCATGCCCAAACAGTGTATTTTGCCAGGCAGTTACCACTTTTTATCAAACGCGGCGGAAGGATGTGTGAGTATGGGTACGTATTTGAATCCGGGGAAAGATTTATTCGAAGAAGCAGTAAACTCGGAGATCTTTATCGATAAATCTGGGATGTTAATGTATTTGAATTCCGTTCTGAAAACAAAGAAAAAGTACGTCAGTGTTTCCCGTCCCAGAAGGTTTGGAAAATCAATGGCGGCTGATATGATCTGTGCCTATTATGACAGGGCTGCGGACAGCAGAGAACTCTTTGACGCCAGGTTGATCTCTAAGTGTGAGCCTGTAAAATGCGGGACGCGGAGGATCTCCTGGGATGAGTATCTTGGAAAATATGATGTCATCCGGATTGTTATGACGGATTTTATCAAGGCAGATCAGACGGTAAGCAAGGGACTTTTAAAACTAAACAAATTGGTTACGCGAGATCTGTCAAGGGAATATCCGGATGTGGATTACTATGATAAGGATGATCTGATCCAATCTATGCAGGACATTTTCGACGAAACAAAACGCCAGTTTGTAATTGTGATTGACGAGTGGGATTCTGTGTTCCGCGAGAGAAAAAATGATAAAAAAGGACAGAAAAGGTATTTGGATTTTCTTCGTGACTGGATGAAAGACAAGTCCTATATCGCCCTTGCTTATATGACAGGAATTCTCCCGATAAAGAAATATGGAAAGCATTCAGCCCTCAACATGTTCACAGAGTATTCCATGATATTTCCCAGGGAACTGGCACCTTATACGGGTTTCACAGAAGAAGAAGTAAAGAGCCTGGCATTAGAGTATGGCCGTGATTATGATCGGATGAAAGCATGGTATGATGGGTATGTGGTCAGTGATATTATTTTACCTGATCCGAAGCATTATGAGCAGAAAATGAAAGGAAAAATGCCCCAACCGGCAAGATATCCACTATACAGTCCCTTATCTGTAGTGGAGGCTGTGACAACCGGTGTGATCATGGATTATTGGAATAAAACGGAATCCTTTGAGGCGCTGGCAGAGTTTATCAATATGAATTTGGACGGCTTGAAGGATGCGGTTGCCCTGCTTATGGATGGCGGAAGGATCAGAGTTGACACATCAACCTATCAGAATGATATGACTACATTTACCGGAAGAGATGATGTGTTGTCTCTGCTGATCCATCTGGGATACCTTGGCTTTGAATATGAAACGAGTGAAGTATTTATACCGAATCGTGAAATACTGGACGAGTTCAGATCCTCCACAAAGGATGGAGAATGGGTGGATACATTTGAATCATTCAGAACCTCGTTGGAGCTTGTAAAAGCCACTTGGGCAAAAGACAGCGATCAGGTTGCGAAACTGCTGGAAAAAGCCCATAACAGAGCAGATAACAAAACATATCATGACGAGGCTGCGCTCAGTTACGCAATCCTTTACGCATATTATGCTGCCGAAAAATATTACACTATGCTTCCGGAGCTGGATACGGGGAAAGGCTACGCGGACAGGGTATATATTCCCCGGCCGCAATATGCGGACAAGCCGGTTCTTATCATTGAATTGAAATATGAGAAGGACGCAGACGGAGCGATTGCCCAAATCAAGAGACAGGAATATCCGGACAGGCTTGAGGCGTATAAGGGTAATATCCTTCTTGTGGGGATAAACTACAATAGGGACGCGAAAAATACAGATCCTGCCTTTAAGCATCATACCTGTGAGATTGACAGGGCATAAAAGCGGATAAGGGATCAGGACAGTACAGGTAAGGATCAATGACCGGTGGGATGGAAAGCGCCGCGATCTGCCGGCCGATGAGGTAAAATATGGAGCTTTCTCAGTTGACGGCTTACGCCGAGGAAAAATATCATATCATGGAAGAGCATAAGTGGGAGAATTTTCCGGGCTTTTCCGTCCTTTGCGATCCGGCGACGGGAAAGTGGTCGGTCCTGCTCATGCGCCAGTGGGATGGCGAGCGCGGCGAGATGATCGAGTGCTGTGACATCAAATGCGGATGCGAGGTGCTGAAGCTTACGCCGAGATCCTATCTCTCTGCTCCCTATCAGATGAAAGGGAAAAAATGGGTGGGCGTCCGGATGGGCGAGGACACGGAGGAGGAAATTGTTCTGGGGCTGTTTGACCGCGCGCTGAAGGATCCTGCGGCGCATGGGGCGGTGATCGTGCTGGGAGGAAGACCTGTCGAAGGCTTCGGTGAAATGCAGACAAGGTTTTCGCAGTATGAGGCTACGGCGGTGCCGGAGACGTCTGGCAGGAGGGGCATGGGAAGCAGCAGGTATGAGCCGGTGCCTGTGCCGGAAATGCATGGCAGGCGGGATATGGAAGAGAGCCGGTATGAGACAAAGCCAGTGCCGGAGGCGTCTGGCAGACGGGGCATGGGAGGCAGCCGGTATGAGAAGGAGCCTGTGCCAGAGGCGTGCGGCAGGCGGGATATGGCAGGCAGCCAGTATGAGGAGGTGCCTGTGCCGGAGGCGTCTGGCAGGCAGGGCATGGCAATTGGTTCGGAGGCGGGGCTTCCGGAAAGGCTCGTCCAGCTGAAAAAAATGTTTCATTACAGCCATGATACCTTTCAGCAGAAATGTGAGGATTTTTATGCTCAGGCAAGGTTTATGGAGGATTATGAGGATGACCATCCGTGGAAGGGAGAGGTTTATCATTATTATCCCGTCTATCAGGATCTGAGGACGGAACAGCTCCGGGGGTATTTCACATGGCGCGCCGCGGTGCGCAGGGGCGAGTTTTACCGGATTTCATCACCGATGGCGTATATCTATGTCTATGAGCTCTTAAACGGCGTGGGCGCGGACTCTCCGGAGGATGCGCTGCGAAGGCTTGGCGAATTTGAGACAGGGTATCTGGAATCCGGCATTGGAAACGCTGACATGATCCCGACGGTGAGGCGCTGGAGCATGGGATTTGCCGTGGTCAACCTCATCGATCCGGAGGTCGCGGGCGGATATCTGAGGTCCAAGCTGACCGCGCAGGATAAGGCGCTGGCTGTCTTAAAGCAGGCGGAGGAACGCGGTGACGGCGAGGTGTTTGAGGCCCTGTGCGAGATGACGTCGGTGAAGCTTGCGCAGTCGCCTGTGGCAAAGAAGGAGGAAGGCGCCAGGCTGTTTGCCGATCTGTGGAGATATATGCAGGAGCATTTCCGGCAGGAGGGCAAGGGATTTTTTGAACTCTGTTTCGGCACAGAGAGGGAGGCCCACTATCATCCGCTGACAAATGCGGTTTACAGGATTCCTGTCCAGCCCGAGGGTACGGAGTATATCTTTAGTGAAAGCCGCCGTTTCCTTTACAGGGATGGTGCATGGCATGAGAGATCCTATCCCAGGGCGTTTTTTGACAGGGGAAGGCTTGACAGCTTCCTGCATGAGGCGGACCGCCTGCTCAGGCTGTATCTGGGAGCGGGAAGGAGCCTGAAACCGCGCGGGAGCGGCGCCTGGGCGACGCCTTTCATCAGCGCCTTTTTGGAGGAGGAACGGAAGGCAAGGGAGGAAGCTTCCAGACCGAACATTACGATTGAGTTCTCCCGGCTTAAGCAGATCCGGCAGGATGCGGCCAAAACCTGCGAAAGCCTTCTGACAGAAGAGGAGAGGGAGCTTGAGCAGGCTGATGTCGGCGCGAAAGAACAGCCGCAGGGAGATGCCGCGGATCGGGAATTGGAGGAGGCTGATGCCGGCGCGAAAGAACAGCCGCAGGGAGACACCGCGGATTGGGAACCGGAACAGGTTGATGCCGACGTGACGGGTCAGGAGCTGGGGCAGTATCAGGTTGACGTCAGGGAACGGGAGCAGGAAGAGACTCAGTCTGGCATATCCGCCAGTGAGGAGGAATCCTGTGATCTTTCTTTGCCGCTTGATCCGCTGCAGCTTCAGATCATGCGGATGCTGATCGACGGAGAGGATACCTCTGCTGTGATCAGGGAGCGGCACCTGATGCCGGCCATTGTCGCGGATGAGATCAATGAGGCGTTTTATGATGAGATTGGTGATACCGTGGTGGATTGTGATGGAAATACCCTGATGATGGTGGAAGACTACATAGAGGAGGTCAGGGCGCTTCTTGGAAGATAGTGCGGGATGGATGAAACACAGTTACGGAGAACAGATATGACAGAGAAGAAAAAAATACCAAAACGGATCGCGCAGACAGTGATCAATTCCCTGAAGGGCGGCGTGGTGCCGCGGATCGGCCTGCCATATATCACAGTGGGAAGAAAGGAGGAGATCGAGGCCCTGCTGGGAGATGTGGAGCTCATCTCCGAGGGAGGCGCCTCTTTCCGGTTTATTGTCGGAAGATATGGCTCCGGCAAGAGCTTCCTTTTACAGACGATCCGCAATTATGTGATGGACAGGGGCTTTATCGTGGCAGACGCGGATCTTTCGCCTGAGCGGAGGCTGCAGGGCACCAGAGGGCAGGGGCTTGCGACCTACCGGGAGCTGATCGGCAACCTGTCCACGAAGACGAAGCCGGAAGGGGGCGCGCTTACGCTGGTGCTGGACCGGTGGATCAGCGCGGTGCAAAATGAGGCGCTTAAGGAGAGCGGGCTTGCACCCGGCGACGCGGCGCTGGCAGAGCTGACCGACCGGAGGATCTACGCCGTCACGCAGGAGGTCAGCGAAATGGTGCATGGCTTTGAATTCGCGAGGCTTTTGTCGGCGTACTACCGGGCGTATGTAGACGGCGACGATGAGACAAAGGCGAAGATCGTGCGCTGGTTCAGGGGAGAATACACCTTAAAGCGTGAGGTGAAGGAGGAGCTGGGCGTCAATATCCTGATCACGGATGACGACTGGTATGAGTACCTGAAGCTTTTCGCGGTATTTTTCCGGAAGGCAGGCTATCAGGGCATGATGATCATGGTGGACGAGCTGGTGAACATTTATAAGATCCCGAACTCCGTGACGCGCCAGTACAATTACGAAAAAATGCTGACGATGTACAACGACGCCCTGCAGGGGAAAGCGAGATATCTCGGCATCATCATGGGCGCTACGCCCCAGGCGGTGGAGGACAGGCGGAGAGGCGTGTACAGCTATGAGGCGCTGCGCTCCAGGCTGGCGGAGGGGAAGTTTTCAAGGCCGGGAGCCAGGGATCTGCTGGCGCCCGTGATCCGGCTGGAGCCCCTGTCTGCCGAGGAAATGCTGGTGCTCTGCGAAAAGCTGGCGGACATGCACGCCTCCCTGTATGGGTATGACTGCGCGCTGACTGCTGAGGAGCTGGCGGTATTCATCCGGATCGAGTATGAGCGTGTCGGCGCGGATCTCAACATCACGCCGAGGGAGGTGATCCGGGATTTCATTGAGCTTCTGGATCTGCTTTACCAGCATCCGGATATGACCATAGCGGGGCTGCTTGCATCGGATGAATTTTCTTACGCGAAGAGCGAAGCGGTATCGGATCAGGTGGAGGAGAATTTTGCCGAGTTTACGATCTGAGGGGGCTGCATGCAGGAAAGCTTGTTTGCAATGGCATAAAATAGTTTTTGACCGTCCGCGAACCAGGGCTCACGGCGCTGTAGAACGTCTACGATCACATTTGTATCCAGTAATACTCTCATACTTCATTCAACCTTTCGGCCTTTGCTTCTTCAAGAGTCATGGTCTGCGGGAGGATACCGAAGAGGGACTCCGCAATTTCAACTCTGTCCTGAAACGGATTTGTGAGTTTTGCGATGACCTTGCCGTACTGCGTGATATAGACATCTTCGGTTGCTGCAAGCATGAGATATTTGCCTAAATTGGCTTTCAGTTCGGTGACAGTGATTGACATAAGACCAGCCTCCTTTCATTATTGAGCATACTACATTCGGACGGTTTTGTCGATGAAATCGGACGTTTGCAAATAATATTTCGTGCGAAAAATTGAGTGCAACAAAGGAAACAGAAGCAAGTAAGATATATTCGATTTGCAGAAAATGTGATAAAATGAGCAAAGTGACGCCCATGCTCGCATGGGGCGGCATTTTGCGAATGACTTCATGGAGCCGGAAGGCGACATGATAAACTGAGCAAGGTGGCTTTGTGCCTGCTCGCACGCAAACAAAGACATTTTGCAAAAAAAAAACGGAGGCGACAGTCGACGTGATAAACTGTTTCATTCACTCGGGGAGATGCCATCATGAAAAAAATTACAGGTATGCTGTGGACGGTTATGCTCGTCCTTTTATCTCTGACAGCCTGCCGGGCTGAACATACAGATCCGGCGAAAACAACAAGTGAGGCGGAGAAAAGCGCTGTCACAGCAGAAAAAAGTGACATTTACCGCTTTGAGGACTATGAAAGCAGCGATGTCTTTGACATCCAAAAGATCGATCTGGGAGAGGAGCTTGCGGCAAAGTGCACGTCCTTCCGGTTCACCTATCTGTCGGACGGTTTGAAGATCAACGCGTACATCTCTATTCCCAATGCGTTAACGCAGACACAGAAGCCCGGAAAATGCCTGATGTACAATCACGGCGGCAACAGGGATTACGGTAAATTGGAGAAAAATAACACCGCAAATGCCTGCGTCCTCTGCGGACGTATTGTGATCGCGTCACAGTACCGGGGCTGCGGCGGATCGGAAGGGGAAGACCAGTTCGGCGGCGACGACCTGCGTGACGTCATCAAGCTGATCGACCTTTGTGAAACACAATTTTCCTTCATCGACATGGACGATTTTTGCGTTTTGGGAGCCTCCCGCGGCGGCGTAATGACCTATCAGGCGGCTCGGCAGGACAGCAGGATCAAGCGGATCATTTCCATGAGCGCAGTGACCGATCTGTTTGACTGCTATGAAAGCCGCGATGATGATATGAAAAAGGTCCTTGTCGAAACGATCGGCTGTACGCCCCAGGAAAACCCTGAGGAGTACCAAAAGCGTTCGGCCGTATATTGGGCAGACGAGATCAGGGTGCCCGTCCTGTTTATTCACAGCAAAGGGGATCAGCAGGTTTCCTATCGGCAGGCGGAGGAGCTCTACACAAAGCTCCAAGACCATACCGACTGCAAATTCATGTCGCATGACGACGACAGCCACTGCGCTCTGCAGAAAGAGGATCTTGCGGCGATCAGGGAATGGCTGGGTGAAGAATAGCAGCAGGCTATGTAAATATGTGGATCTGACTCACGACA
>CAMHJT010000076.1 GCA_946185495.1 uncultured Clostridiaceae bacterium
CAGGCAGCATGCAAATCTGCCGTATACGTCAGAGCGCACATGGTTATCCGAGCTGTTCAAGGAATGTCACGATATCCCGAACAGTATGAAATTCTTTCAGCCTTTCATCCGGAACGGAAACATCATATTCGTTTTCCAGATCCATCACTGCCTCCAGAAGATCAATGGAATTCATTCCCAGATCTACCACAAAATCAGCATCCAATGAAATATCAGCCGATTCGTCTTCCATATGCTCTTTCATAATTTCTATGATTCTTTCTTCCATGGTTCCTATATCCTCCGCGTTATAAATTGTATGATGCCGGAAAAAGCGTTTATATCATCAGATCGCGCTTCTTATAATTTTCTTTGTTGCTGTCTTTTTAAATTCTGTCTCCCGGATCCGAACACTTTGAAGCTTCTTGTAATGCGGAAGGTCTTTATTGACATCCTTTACAATCTGCTCCATCTGCTGCTGAACGTCTGTGATACCCTGCTCTGAGACATATTGTGCGTTGGGGAATACAACGGCAGTCATTTTCTTATTTTCCTCACATACCACCACTTCCTCAACGATCGGATATACCAGCAGCATATTTTCAAGCTCCTCCGGAGAAATGTTTTCCCCGTTATCGAGTATGATCAGGTTTTTGATGCGTCCGGTTACAAACAGGAAGCCATCCGGATCGAGATAACCCAGATCACCGGTGTGGAACCATCCGTCTCTAAACGCGGCGGCAGTCTCCTCCTCCATCTGGAAGTATCCCTTGGAAACAAGATCTCCCCTGACACAGATCTCCCCTTCCCCATTCTCATTTGGCGAATCGATCATGATCTCACCTTCGCGGATCGAGATCCCGACACTGCCGTCTTTGTGATACTGGTTGCGGTTCACGGCAACCACAGGGGAACACTCGGTAATGCCGTATCCGTTTAATACTTCTATTCCAAAGCTGCGGAACGCTTCTATATGATTCGGATTGATCGCGGCGCCTCCGCTTACAATGATCTCCAGCTTACCGCCAAAGGCCTGCTTCACAAATTCCAATTGCTTATCGCCAAGCTTTGCGGAAGGCACACAGATTTTCTTGTAGAGAGATTCGATCAAAAGCGGAACCAGGAACAAGATCTCCGGCTGGTAGAGCTTCAGGTCATCTCCGATCTCCCTGAAGCTTCTGTTGATGCACACAGACCTTCCATACAAAAATGGCACCAGAATACATGCGGTCAATCCATACAAATGATGCAGCGGCAAAAACAGGATCGAATTGTCAGCTACATATACATTGCTGCAGGATCCATAGGTGTCCATGGCCAGATTTCTGTGGCTTAACATTACGCCCTTGGACTTTCCGGTCGTGCCCGAGGTGAATACGATCATCGCCAGAGCGTCATCATCCAGATCATACTCATCAAAGGAATGATCCCCGGATGCGATCAGGCTGCTACCCTCCGTAAGAATATCCGGTATCTCCTTCATGCAGATTTTGTCAAGTGACGTCAGTTCTGATAATTCTGACAAAGAACCCTGACAGCTCTCCGCATAGATCAGCAGGGAAACCTCGCTTCTGATCAGCATATTCTTAAGCTCTGCCGGAGCAAGCTCACGATCCAGCGGAATGACCACATTGCCACTGTTCACTATGGAAAAATAAGATAAGAGCCATTCGTAGGAGTTTTCTCCAATGACTGCGACCTTTTTTTCACGGAATCCTTTTGCAAGCAGATATGTGCCAAACGCGTCGATATCCTGCTTCAATTCGGTGTAGCTTACCTCCTTGATGTCACTTTTGTTCACGCGGTACCGAAATGCGGCCTTGGATGGGAAAAGCTCGGCATTCTCCCTGATCAACTGCCTGAGATTGGTAATCCGCCTTACGTCATTGTACGGATAATTTGTCTGATTCATAGTTACCTCCCGGTTCAATATATCGTTCATTCGTATCTCTGTATTCTCTATCTTAGTTGTGTCAGCCTAAGCAGGCCGAAACTTCCTGCCAGCCCTGACAGGGCATAAATACGGCAAAATATACTGTTTTGGCAAGGTCTGCGCAGTGAATACGCAGACCTGCTGAGCGTTATCGACAAACAACTATATTCTACACCATAATTACATAAAATGCCAGTATTTTTATCATTTTCATTGAATTGATTACGAGTGCATCTGCCAGCGCGCCAAGGTAATATCGTCATTTCCGGCATGCCGGAGCGCGTGAATGAGATCCGATATGCTCTTCATCCGTTTTTTGGCGTCTGTGACAATGATCACCTTGTCATATTTTTTTAAATTATAAATAAATGTGATCCTGTCCTCATCATAAAAGCTCCGGATCTGATATCGTTCAAACAACGGATATCCTTCGGTGTCAGACGCGATGACCGGGCTTCTTGTTGTGGCGTGGATCCTGACCTCCTCCGCAAGCTGATGCTCCTTTATTCTTTTTCCAAGAGAAAAAGCCGGATACATGAATTCTTCCGTGCCAAGTATCAGAACAGACATGTAACGATGATGTTTGAGGCTGTTTTCTATCAGATCTGAAAATCTGTTATTTTCAGATTCATACTCTTCAAATTCTGTGATGCGCCGTACATTTGTGACTGTATCAAAAACAAGCTCCTCAAAACCAACCGGGTCATCCTCATCAATAATGTGGTGCAATTCCTTCTGAAAGGAAATGTCCATAATGCTGTCTTTTTTATATTCAAATGGTATTTTTAGAAGGAAAACGCAATCGATATTCTCACGCTCCAATTCCATCCTGCGCACATCGGACATGCTGTTCAGGATCGAGACGATACTGAAACGTATATTCTCCATAGGATATGTTTTTTGAAAGGCTTGGATCAATTTACAGATTGTATTTCCGGTCGTGATCTCATCATCAATGAAGAGGATGCGGTTAATGCCTCCAAGGCTTTCTCTTAACCCGTCAGAACGAAGCATCTGGTCGGTTGCATGGCTGTGGGATTCTGTGAAATATAGATATTCCTGGTCATCCCGGTATTCCCTTGTTGTATTCTGGTAATAAACAGCATGATCAAGATAATGGGAGACGCCCGCCGCGATTCCGGTGGCTGTCTCTGCAAATCCGATCACATATAATCTATCCTTCGGATAAGCAGCATTCACCAGATTGGCAAGGTCATGGCAAAGCTTCATGACCTGCCCCGGTTCTGACGGGATGTGCTTGCCCTGCATGGGATTCACGAAAAGATAAGGCCTGACAGTGTTATTCTCCCTTTTTGCCATACGGACAAGGTCATCAATCGCATATTCCACAGTATTGTTCCTCCTAAATAAAGGCGGTTTTTTGCCGCCTGTTCTTTCTGATATACAGCTGCCGCTATCCGGCTCATCTGTCAAAGCGGTTTTCCGCTCCCTAATATATGACATTAAAATGTCAGGATGTTTGAATTAAAAAAGGCATCTGCCTCCGAATTCATTGTTATATGACACCTGATGCCTGAAACCGTTCTATCTCCCGGCAGATCTGGTCAGATCGTACGTCCCCATTCAGGATGACAAGATTGTTATTCTTTACCAATCCCGCAATTCTCTCAGCGGCCAACGCGTACCTGGCATGATTGAGCATCGGGATATCCATGATGTCATCCCCGGCGGCAATGTCGGCAGCCAGATGGCTGCGGCTGCAATATCTCTGTATTGCCGAGCCCTTATTTACGCTTGCGGCAAACAAGTAGACTTTTTTCTGATCATGCTGGACCGTGATCCGGTCAGTTTTGATGGCGCCTTCAATTTCCTTGCACGTCCTGGCCGGATTGTCCGTTTTCCAATATGCCATATACGGCGCCGGTCTTTGAATGCATGTTCCTGAATAGATACCCTGCAGCAGGTCACAGGCATTTTCCAGCTCGTCCAATTCTTTTCCGGCTTTGCTGACCGTCTCCTCTGACCATGCCAGATCCTCGCTTCCGTCTACTAAAAGCATCCCTCCGTTGCAAACAATCGCCTCACGCACATGAAACTCGTCCATGCATTGAATGCGCTCATACTGCGCGCAGGTTCTCGTGGTCACAGGAATGATGCATAACCCGGAAAGCGATCGTAGAAAAGAATACGAATACGCTGTCATATAGCTCTGCTCCCGGCCGTGAAGGTACTCAACAACGATCTTTTCGCCAGGGATCGTCCTGTTATGTGAGTAAATCAAGGTATTATCCAGATCTGTAAAAAAAACAGCCATCGCGATCTATCCCTGCAAAACGACAGGCTGAAGAACCTGCGCGATCATCTTCGTCTCATGCGTACAGGTCCATTCCATCTCCTGTCCCAGAAGCTTTTTGAGAGCGATCTGCGGGATGTTGATACCGCTTGCGAAGCAGGCCATATGAACGCCTCCGGACATTCTGGTATTTACCTCCAGAAAATACGGCGTACCGTCAAGATACTTAAACTGGATATTGTACGGACATTGTAAGCCGGCATGCTTCTGAAAGGTCTGGCAGAGATCCAAGATCTCCTCATCAAATCTGAGCGTCTCATATTTGCTGTAGCCCTTCACCCTCGGCAGGGCGATCAGACCGCTCTCTGTATTCAGACAGTCAACACTGATCTCATCGTCAGGAAGGAAGGGCATGATCATGATGGGCGCTGTCTGTTCACGTTCGGAAAGCGCTCCCATGACATCCTCAAGCGTCATTCTGGTATTCTGCTTTTTAAACAGCGCAGTATAGCCCTTTCTCTGATTATCGATCAAACGGAAGCTCTTCCCGCCTTCATCCTTCACGAACTTGAAACAGACCTGCTTATAATGCAAGAGCAGCTTCTGGTACGCGTCATGAAATTCCTGCGCGTTTGTAACAATATAGTATTCCGGAATCCGGGCAAGCCTGTTATCCTTAAAATAAGCATACGCGTCTTCTTTGTGGTTCAATATAGAAATAATGTCATATTCATCCACCATGACTTTCGTTCCGATCGCCTCAAAGGATGCACGGTTTTTGCTGATATACAGCATACCCCTTCTTGGAAGAAACACATCAACATGATGCGTCCTGCAGAACTCCAGGCAAAAATCCACATAATCATCATCCTTCAGGGAGGGTTCCTGATACCATTCATCACATGCCTCCCTGATTACAGAATACTGGTTTTCATTTGATCCGATAACACGCAATTCCGGATACCCGTCCTTTAATAGTTCGATGATATTTCTCGCTGTGCTAAACCAATGGTTCAACCATATTGTTGTCATTCTTCTCCGCCTCCGAACTCTGGTGCAGCGCGCCCTGCATCTGACGCAAACCCGACGGGAAGCATTTCAAAAAAAAACAAGGCGGCTCTTCCAAAAAGCCTGTTTGTATGTTCTAATTGTCTGATATAAATTATACATTTCCTCCGAAAGAACGGACAATGGCCTCCAGTCCGCCCTGATATCCTGCGGCTACCGCGTTAAACTTCCATTCTCCGTTTCTCTTATAGATCTCAGCCACAACCAGGGCCGTTTCGATGGAGAACTCCTCTTCCAGGTCAAACTGCAGCAATGTATCACCGACGGTATCAAATTCGTCTGCCATTCTTGCGATTCTAATATACGCGTTTGAAACCTGGCCAAAATTCTGCCTGCGCCTTACCGCGTCATAGATAGTTACGCAGATCGCGATTTTTTGGATGTCCTCAGGAATTTTGGTAAAATCAATGAGAATGACTTCGTCATCCCCTTCCCCTTCGCCGGTGAGGTTGTCGCCGGTATGTACTACAGCTTTATTCCGACTTTCAAGGTTATTATAGAAAATAAAATCTTCATCTCTTAACAGCTTTCCGTTCGCGCCAAGCAAAAAGGCAGACGCGTCCAGATCAAAATCATACCCCCCGTCATACTTGTTGGTATCCCAGCCCAATCCCACAAGCGCCAGCTTCAGGGATTTGTCAAGAGAAATCTTCTGTCCTTTGATCAGATTTATTGCCATAATGTGTCCTCCTCCCTATATCATGTATACAGCTTTATAATGGAATCCAGCCTGCTTGCCTCCTGTACCGGCTGGCCGATCGCGTTAAATTTCCACTCCCCGTTTCTGCGGTAAATCTCACCAACCACAAGCCCTGTCATATTGTTATAATTCTCCGACAGGTTATACCGGCATATTTCCGAATGATTATCCATATTCACAAGGCGGATGAACGCGTTCTGAATCATGCCGAAATGCTGGTTTCTGTTTCTCGCGTCATAGATATTGACAACAAACACGATCTTATGGATGCCTGCCGGAACCCTGCTAAGGTCAACCATGATCTGCTCATCGTCACCTTCCCCTGCTCCGGTAAGATTATCACCCTGATGGATGATCGCGCCGCTGCTGTGCCTCAGATTCCCGAAATATACGCAGAATTGTTTGATGTCGCCAGGTATGATCTTTCCGTTCTCACCGCAGAGAATGGCAGACGCGTCACAGTCGATCGGCTGCGGCTTTACACCTCCAAATAGTCCCTTCAGAAACCCACCGCCTCCCTGTGGCTGCGCTTCATCCCAGCCAAGTCCTACCATCACCTGTTGAAGTCCGCCGCCTCCCTTTGTAAGGTCAATTTTCTGTCCTTTTTGCAAATTAATCGACATGTTAATACCTCCTCTATCCATACGGTTTTCTGCCGCCATTTCTTTTTGTTATACAGATGCCAATCTGCGCGGCTTTTCTATAAAATCGTTTTTTACCTGATCAATCCGGTTAACGCCGCTCAATCCTTGGAGCCCTTCACCCATCGCATTCCCCAGCCAAAGGCCTTGTCCAGTTCAATATGGCTTTTGTAGAACTGCACAATTTTTTCCATTGACAGGGACTGTCCATCCCTGTTCTCCAGCAGTGTGATGCCGCACATGGTCAGGTTGGAACCGTATTCATCCATCTTCACAATAATATCCCTGCTCCCGGGACATTTCACGGTCACAATGCCCTGCGCTTCTTTCCAGTTGGCGGCGCCCTGATAGATGAACGTATACACGAGAATTCTCTTGATCTTGGGAATCATCGCCCCGTTTACCCTCAGATTCTCACCTTCCGTTGATGTACCTGTCCGGTCATCCCCGTCCAGAGAAATATAGGGCGGACCGGACAGGCTTCCAAATGCATTTCCTAACGCCTGTACAACGCCCTTTTTCCCATTCTGGAGTTCATAGAGACAGCCAAGATCCAGATCAATATTTTTCGGCGCGCCAAAGCCTCTTTTTTTCGGCTGGCTCCAATTCAGATTGATGAGGATCTCCCCGCTTCCCTTTGACAGATTAACCTTGTGTCCCTTTTCAAGAACAATAGCGCCAAGGCTGCGGTCTTTTAGCTGCATATTTACTCCATAATTCTCGCAAAGCGTCTGAAGGCCGCCCTTGAATCCGCTGCCGATTGCGTTAAATTTCCATTCCCCTTTGTATCTATAGATTTCTCCGACAACCACCGCGGTTTCAACCGAGAAATCTTCACCGAGATCATAGCGGAGCAATTCTTTTCCGGAGGCTGTGTCTACAATACGGATATAGGCATTGTTTACCTGGCCGAAATTCTGATTTCTCTTATCGGCATCATAGATCGTAACAGCAATCGCGATCCGTTCCAAACTGTCCGGCACTTTGTCAAGCTCCACCTTGATCTGCTCGTCATCTCCATCATTTCCACCTGTCAGGTTATCCCCCATATGCTCTACGCCGCCGGAGGAATGCCGCAGATTTCCATAATAGATAAAATCATGGTTGGAGCTGACTTTATTATCTCCTTTCAGAAGGAATACCGTCGCATCAAGGTCAAAATCATATCCCCCGCGATACTGGTTTGTATCCCAGCCAAGGCCGACCAGAAGTCTGCTCAGTCCTGGATTTCCCTTTGTTAAGTCTATTTTTTGTCCCTTTTGTAAGTTGACCGCCATGCTCCAACCCTCCTTTGATTAGTTCGTTCTTTTTGTAAACAGCTTCCTGATCATGTCAACCGGAATCATCGTGAACGCAATGGCAAACACGATCAGCCAGCCCTTGAACGCAAACGGCGTACAGCTGAACATGGAGCTGATCCACTTAAATGGAGTGAGCGGGATCAGTGCTGCGTTTACGATCAAGGCCTGTACCAGTACGATCGTAAACCAAACCCTCATAAATCCCGGATTATCCTTCAGGCCCTTAAATATACCAAATCCGTCATCCCGCACATTGAATCCGTTAAACAGCGCAGCAACAATAAAGAGCACAAAATACGCTGTATGCAGTTTTTCTTCTGAACCAAACAGATCCAAAAATACCGGCATCTTCAGGAAACAGAAGCTGACAACGCTCAGCCAGCATGCCATGATGCCGATCTGTGCGGCCATCGCCTTGCTGATAATGCTCTCGTCCCTCTTTCTCGGCTGTTCCTTCATATACTTCTCAAGCGCGGGCTCGTTGCCAAGCATGATGGCGCCAAGGCTGTCCATGACAAGATTTACAAACAGAAGATGCGTTACCTTCAGCGGCTCGACAACGCCGAAGAACGGGCTGACCGCGCTCACGACAACCGCAGCCACATTGATCACCAGCTGGAACTTGCAGAACTTCAATATATTGTGGTAAATGGTCCGTCCATAAAGGATCGCGTCCTTGATCGACCGGAAGTTGTCATCCAGGATAACGATCTCACCGGCTTCCTTGGCCGCCTCAGTGCCGCTTCCCATTGCGAAGCCGACATCCGCCCTCTTAAGCGCAGGCGAATCGTTGACGCCGTCTCCAGTCATTCCGACAACAAGGTTCATTTCCTGGCACAGTCTGACCATTCTCGATTTATCCGTCGGAAGCGCTCTGGCAATGACACGGATATCCTTGATAATAGCCTTTACTTCCTCATCGCTCATAGCGTTAAGCTGTGACGAGGTAAGCGCGCGGTCTGTATCCTTCGTGATCAGGCCGGCATCCTTCGCGATAGCCACAGCGGTCTCCAGACGGTCTCCTGTGATCATGACAACCTGAATACCGGCAGAACGAACCTCACGGATGGCGTCCTTTGCCTCTGTCCGGACGTCATCCCGGATAGCCACCAGGCCGATCAAAACCACATCTTCATTGATCTTATTCTCCTGGAAAGGACTGTCAGAGTAACCAAAGGCAAGCACGCGCATCGCCCTCGAAGCATAGTCGTTGATCTTCTCGTTCAACACATCCAGATTGAGGTCAACCACATTGCCATTGGCGTCAAGCCCTTTTTTGGCTGATGCGAGGAACCTTTCCGGCGCACCCTTGTAAAATACCTGCTTTAATTCCTTGATCTCAGCCTGGCTGAATTTATTAGCGGAATTGAAGACCTGGGACGCGCCAATGTTATATTTTGCTTTCCCGCCGTCCCCTGACAGCAGTCTGAAATCCTCTTCCCCGAGAAATCTCATCATTGCCTGGTCTGTCGCGTTGCCTCCGATCACGCGGTGCTCTCCGTCAAACATGGAAGCGGTATTTTTTCCAATCGCGATATTGACCAGGGATTTCACCTTGCCATGCTGCTTCATCTCATCTAACGGGATCACTTCACCGCCGGGGGTAAAGAATTCAACAACCTCCAGGCTTCCTTTTGTGATGGTACCGGTCTTGTCGCTGAACAGGATATTCAGGGAACCCGCTGTCTCAATACCGACAGCTTTTCTGACAAGGACGTTATGATCCAGCATTCTGCTCGTATTTTGCATCAGTACCAGCGAGATCATCAGCGGAAGTCCTTCCGGTACCGCGCAGACAACGATCAGGATCGCGATAGAGACAGCCTCGATCACATTCATCAAGATGTCGCTCCAGCCAATGGACAGATATTCGCTAACGCCTCCGGCCTTGACCACGAAATAAATCATATACATGATGACAATCGCGACCGCGGATACATAGCCAAAGACAGAGATCTGGTTCGCAAGCTTTGACAGCTTTACTTTCAGCGGAGAATCCGGCTCATCAACCTGCATCTCCTCCGCCATCTTGCCCATCATCGTATTGACGCCGACCTTACAGATGTTCATCACGCCCTCGCCGTCAAACACAACCGCGCCGCGGAACAGGGAATGGCGGTCCACAAAGGTATCGCCGGTAAGCTCCTCCGGAAATTCGGTATCCTCCGGCGCAGCGAATTTCTTACACTCCTCCGCCTCTCCGTTTAAGACAGAGTTGTCAACCCGCAGATCTCCATCGATCAGGATGCCGTCCGCAGGAATCTTGTCACCGGACTGTACGATGACCTTGTCTCCCACTACGACATCATCCACTTCGATCACGGAAATAATGCCATTTCTATAAACCTTACAGGTGTCTTTTTTGGTGCTGTCCTTAAGCTCCCTGTACTTGGTGTCGCTGGCCACTGCCGTCTTGGCTGTGACAACTGCGACGATCAGGATCGCAACGATCGTTCCGATGGGCTCATAAATCTCTGCGTGTCCCAAAAAGAACATGACAAGCAGGATCACCACAATGGCAAGCAGGATTCGGATCATGGGATCGCCAAAGGTTTCCTTGAACTCATCCCAGAAGGTAGTCGGTTCTGAATCCGGAATCACGTTCGCGCCGTATTTTTTCCGCGATTCAAGCACTTCCTGGTCACTTAAACCATTCATTTTCATTTTTACATTCCTCCGTTGTGTTTTTTATATAGGATGGGCAGTGGTACAGATCTTATGCTGATCCAGAGAAAAATTCCTGCACGCCGGCCCGGATCATATATATGGTTATTATAATCACTTTACCGCATAAAAGCAATAAAAAAATAGTTTTTGCGAGGTGGAGCTGCGCGTTTACGGATTCAGATATCGATATACAGCTTCAGATATCTCACGAATGACTTCCCTTCCACGCGCGCAGTCATCCAGCTGGCTCAACATCACGCAGAGAATATAGTCTGTATTTTCCCCGTATATGATGGCGGCGTCATGCTCCACATCTGTCAATTCCCCGGTTTTATTGGCAGATATGGTGCCTTCCGGAAGTCCCGCCGGAATCTTGCTTGTCCGCTCCTGCTCCTTCATATAAGAAAGGATCTGATCCGCGCCTTTAATTTCTTTGTTGTACACCATTTCCAGAAAGGCTGCCGTCTCTGTGACGGTAGAGTAATTTTCACCCTCCGCGTCAAAATCCAGCATCAGCCGTCCCATCGCAGTCTCTGTGCAGCCGAGGGATAAAGCATATCCGGTCACAAGCTTCATGCCTGTCTCCGCATCCCCGTTTCCCAGCTTCCGAACAAGGGCATTGGCCGCGTCGTTGTCACTGGCGGCGATCATGGAACGTACCAGCCTTTCCAGTTCGGAGGAATCCTCTCCCGCCATCAGCAGGGCTTCTTCCTTCTCATACACACATCCGGCGATATACAGCTTGATGATGCTTGCGGCACGGTGCCTCGCCTGGGACAGGTCAACTGAAACACCTGTCTTCAGATCCTTGATATATGCAGACGCAACTGTCCCATGCGCCCGCTCCTTCTCAAGCAGGTTCAGGACGATCTCCTGAAGCTCCACTGCTTCTGATCCGTCTGCCGATCCGTTCACCGACTCCGCTTGCTGATCCCAGCTATAATAGCGTTCGATTCCATCGACAATCCCATCCGCCATC
This sequence comes from uncultured Clostridiaceae bacterium, assembly GCA_946185495.1. Lineage (GTDB taxonomy): Bacteria > Bacillota > Clostridia > Lachnospirales > Lachnospiraceae > CAG-590. The sequence goes on from CAMHJT010000076.1 coordinate 11,523, forward strand.
TTCCTGCGGTAATCCGGATCCGCCATGTTGGAATCGTCCTGCTCGTTCGACATAAATCCCATCTCCAGGATCATGACCGGAATCTCGCTCCAATTGATTCCGGTCATGGTATCGCTTATCTGAATGCCGAGATCCTTCATGCCGGTGGCGTCGCAGTATGCGGAAAGAACCGCTTCCGCCAGAGCGCTGCTCTTTTCGTACAGGTGCCCCACATTGGGATTTCCAGAGGATCCCACCAATGCCAGCGCACCATGCACGCCCGTATCATCACTTCCGTTGGCATGAATCCGGATCGCGATGTCCGCCCCGGCGTCATTGGCCAGACAGGCTCGTTCCTTGTTGCTGATGGCAGTGTCATTATCCTCCCTGGTCATGATCACCCGATACCCCTTATCCTCAAGCAGATCCCGCACCATCAGGGCAATATCAAGATTCAGCGCGTATTCCCCGATGCCGGTATATTTTCCCGTCGTACCGGTGGTGGCCCTGGTCTTCATCACCGATGAACCGGGCGCGTTGGGTTCCTGCGCACTCATGTCCACATTCGGGCCCTGATGTCCGGGATCTAAGGCGATCAGGATCTGCTCCCTGGGATTGGCCTCCTCCGTTGTGACAGGCTCCTCCGTTGTGGCAGGCTCCTCTGTGGTATCAGACGCTTCCATCATAGCATCTTCCTCCCCGGTGATGTTCTCAGCCTCCTTTGCGTCCTGTTCCTTCGATTTCTGCCTTATGGAAGACGGATCCAGGCCGATGATGGGAGCCTTCTCCTCCTGAATCGGCTTTTTTCCACATCCAGGCAGAAGCAGGGAAATACAGGCAAACAGGCAGGCAATCAGGCATCTTTTCACGTTAATGGGCGGCCTTGCCTTTATGAATCTATGCAACTGAAGTCTTTTCCTCTTTTTTTTCAATGTCG
>CAMHJT010000077.1 GCA_946185495.1 uncultured Clostridiaceae bacterium
GCCGGTTCCGCCGATGATGCCTACCGTCTCACCCTTGCAGGCCGTAAAGCTGATATCCTGCAGCGCCGGTTCCTGCGCGCCCTGATACGTAAAGGTCACATTCTTAAACTCCACCTTCACATCATTTCTCACCACATCCATGAGCATGGAACGCTCCTTTACGGACGGCGTGAGCGCAAAAACCTCCGATACCCGCTTTGAGCTCGCCGCTGCCTTCGTGAGCAGGATGATGAGATTGGCCAGCTTTACAAGTTCGATCAAGATCTGAGACATATAATTGACCAGCGCGATCACCTCGCCCTGCGTCAACCGGCCTGCATCCACCTGCACTCCTCCGATCCATATGATGCAGATAATGGAAACATTCACAATTCCGTAGGTTACTGGATTCATCAGCGCGGACAGCCTGCCCACAAAAAGCTGCTGCTCCATTAAGATCCCGCTGCTCTCCTCAAACTCCGCCTTCTCAGCCTCCTGTCTTCCAAAAGCCCGTATCACCCTCGCGCCTGCCAGATTCTCCCTTGTCCGCAGCAATACCCTGTCCAGCGCCTGCTGTACCTTCCTGTACAGCGGAATGGAATAGAACATGATGCCGAATACCACGATTGAAAGCAGTGGGATCGCCACCACAAACACCAGAGCCGCCCTCGTATCTACCGTAAACGCCATGATCATGGCGCCCGCTATGATGAACGGCGACCGGAGGAACAATCTCAAAAACATGTTGACGCCGGACTGAAGCTGATTGATATCATTCGTCATTCTGGTGATCAGTGTCGAGGTTCCCGCCTGATCCAGCTCCGCATAGGAAAGGGACTGAATGTGCGCGAACAGATCCTTCCTCACACTCTTTCCAAATCCCACTGACGCCTTCGCCGCAAAATACTGGGCCGTCACAGAACAGGCCAGCCCGATGAGGCCGAGCGCCAGCAACACCCCTCCCATTTTCAAAATATAACCGGTATCCTCCTTCCTGATACCGGTATCCACGATCGCCGCCATTACGAGCGGCACAAACAGTTCAAAGCTCGCCTCCAGCATTTTAAACAGCGGCGCGGTGATGCTCTCTTTTTTATATTGATTAAGATAATGCCTGATCTGAAACATTTCCGTCTTCCGTCCTCCCAGTTTGTATTTGCCTGCGCGATACCTTTCTGATAAAATGCCCCACCTCTATCCAAGCGTTCTTCGCTTCCGGATAGAGTAAAAGCCCCATCTGAAACACATGAAACATTCCCATATAGGTATGCTGCTTCACGCTGACGCCGGCAGCGGCGGCTTTTTCCGCCACAGTCAGGGTATCGCTCAAAAGCATCTCATACTCCCCCACCTGCATCAGCATGGGCGGAAATCCCCGGTAATCCCCGTTCACCGGAGAGATATACGGATCCTGAGGATCCCGCTCCTGATAATACCAGTCCTTATAGACCAGCGTGTCCCTTGTCCCGCCGAAAATCGGATCCACCTCAAAATTTTCCTGATAGGATTCCCCGCTCCTGGTCAGATCCGTCCATGCGGACATCGTGATGATGCCTGCAGGCATTGGCATATCATGATCCCTTAAATACAGGCCAAGCGCCAATGAAAGCCCGCCTCCTGCTGAATCGCCTGCCACAATCACCGTCTTGTAATCCCGCTTAAGAATCCATTCATACGCTTCCAGCGCGTCATAAAGAGCAGCGGGATACGGGTGTTCCGGGGCAGTCCGGTAATCCACACTCAGCACATCAAAGCCTCTGCTCAGTTCATTGTAAAGCCCTGCCATATACCGATAGGTGTTGTTGAGCCTTCCATAGTATCCGCCTCCGTGCAGCTGCAGGATGACTCCCGCAGCATCCCGGTCCTTCTTTCTCAACAATTCCATGGTACAGCTTGAAAGCTCCAGCCGCTCCAGCAGAAGATGCTCCGGGCATTCCCAGGGACGTTCCCGCTCGCTCAGCCTTTTCCGCACCTCTCCGTTCTGCATCATATTTCCAAATACAGGCAGATGATTGGCCAGGCGCACCATATTCCTCGCCGTTCTCCCCCTAATACTGATCTTATCTTCCATTCCCGCTTCCTCTCCTGTAAATCTATGCATTTCCCCGCCCCGCGAAGCTTCCTTCTATACGTGAAATCTTCTCTTGATCTCCCTTGTGAACTGCCGGTCGCCAAAAATGACTGTTCCAAGAAGATAGACGCCTGTGACGCCAATGCAGAGTACCGGAAGCAGAATATGCTCGATCTGCCCGGCCAGGTACATGATCAGGATTCCGATACAGAAAATACCAATCAGAAATAAGAGCAGGGTATAGCTGTACCAGTGCTGCCGGTTTAAAAGCATCAGAAAAAATACAATGGCGTCCCCAAACAGGATCACGCCGGGTATCGCCCACTGATAAGACCAGCCTGTCAGTCCGGTGAAATAATCAATGCCGATCAGGATCGCCACCGTGACGGAAAGCTGGAGCCCGATCTTGGCCGCATACCCCGCGTCATGACGCACCCAGTACACCATAGACACATAGACATAGCTCATAGTAACCCCGGTGATCGCTGACCAGAGAAAATCCGGTTTGGTATACAGGTTGATCGTCACCATCGCAATCTCAGCCAGAATAAACAAAAACAGGATCAGTCGCATGGCAAAATTTAACCGTTTTGTCCTCCTCCTGACATCCGGATAGGGCGCTCCCTTCCGGGTAAACCCATTGATCGCCTGTTCGTCCTCCGCGGTCATCTCATCCAGCACGCTATGGCAGAGCGGACAAATATCGATATCATCATAGACCACAATATTACAGTTTGTACATTTGTTCATTGCTACACCCCCATCTGTCACTCATAATACGCGCCATTGGTCTCAATGCCCACCGTAATGCCATCCTTGGAAAGTCGCTGGAAAAAGCATTTCTGGATGGACAGATCCACCAGTGATGAACTGAACGTAAACGTCAGGATTCCATTGTAGGAACAGATCCCCCCCTTGATGTTCTGCCCCTTCGACATGGACAGCGTCGTATAAAAATGCTCCACATATTTCCTGTAGGGTTCTCTGAGCTCTATATTGCCGATATTGGTAATCGTTGACGTGGTTGCCTTGGTGGACATACCATATACCTGCTTCAACACAGCGTTTTTGATGACCAGCGGCACTGCCCGCAGAATCCAGTTCTTCTCATTTCCAACATTGTAGGACATGATGTTGTCGAGGTTTTCAGGGGTGATCTGCTCCTTCAGGTTCTGCGCCACGATCCCCAGCACCTCCTCAAAGGTATACTGATCCTTCTCCGGCTTAAACACGGCGTACACCATGGCAAAAAAATTCTTCATCGTATGCGAATCATAGTAGGGACGAAGATTTACCGGCACGCAGCAGCTGATCGGCAGCTTCGACGGCTGCTCCTTCAGATATTCCCTGTAGACGCTGTAGACGAATACGCCTACCAGATATTGATTGATCGTCACGCCGTACCGTTTTCCCGCCGCCTTCAGTTCATCCACCCGCATATATCCATGCATGATCCCCACTTCGTTTTTGGACAGCTGTTCTCCACTGATGGTGAGAGCCCGTTCCGAACGATAGACACTGGAGTGCCCCTTCTTGAAATTCTTAACATAGCTGTCCTCCTGGTCAAGAAACACGCCGGGGGAAATCTTATCCTTCTCCGTCTTCCTGAGCTCCTCATACCGAAGCCTCAGATACTGGTATACCAGCTCCTTCAAAAAAATAATGCCGCCCGCTCCGTCCGTCAGCGCGTGGAACACCTCCAGATTGATCCTGCAGCCATAATAGGTCACACGGAACATATAGTGGTTATTCCTGCTCTTATCGATATAGGCTCCCGGACAGGAATACTCCTCCCGCACAATGGGAGCAGGCCTTGTATTCTCCTCAAAATAATACCAGAAAATGCCCATCCGCAGCCGCATCCGGAACACTAAAAACTGCGGGAGGATCCTGTCAAGCGCCTCCTGCAGCATCAGCCTGTCCACCTCCTCTGTCAATGTCACAGAGATTCTGTAGACATTGGACATATTCTCCGTTGCGATCACCGGAAACAGATTGGCCGTATTGTCCAGCTTGTCCCACGCAAGCTGGTCATTTTTCAAGCGTTTTTTCTTCCCCGCCTCTTTCTTCTCCTTTTTCATCCTACGCATCCCTTTTCCCAATTCTATGATATCGCCTTCCGGCTCTGTATGTATTCTGAAATACCATTTTACGAAATTATAGTGTAACTACTTCGCAGGTACTGAACAACTACTTATCATTATAGCACACTCTCCGCCATTTGCGATATATGTATTCAAAAAAAGAAAAGCTTTCGGTTACTTTAAGCTTAACAGGAAAATGCCCCCGCACACGGTTGTCAGCCTGCCATGTGGGGAGCATATCCATCTGTTCCATTATCGATTGATTTTTGCCCGCTTTCTTAACGTGGGATCCAGTATTTTCTTACGGATGCGGATGTGCTCCGGCGTGATCTCCAAAAGCTCGTCCGTATCAATAAATTCCAGTGCCTGTTCAAGGCTCAGAATTCTCGGCGGCGTCAGCTTCAGCGCTTCGTCGGCACCGGAGGAACGGGTATTGGTGAGATGCTTTGCCTTGCATACATTGATCTCAATATCCTCCGCCTTGCCGGTCTGTCCAATGACCATGCCCGCGTATACCTGCTCGCCCGGACCGATAAACAGCGTACCGCGATCCTGCGCGTTGTAGAGGCCGTAGGTGATCGATGTTCCCGTCTCAAACGCGATCAGGGAGCCCTGGCTCCGGTACATCATATCTCCCTTGTATGTACCATAACCGTCAAAAATCGTATTGATGATTCCATTTCCCTTGGTGGATGTCAGAAAATCCCCACGGAACCCGATCAGACCCCTGGCCGGTATGGAAAACTCCAGTCGCACCGTACCGTCATGGGCGGGCGACATCGCCTGCAGCTCTCCCTTACGCTCATTGAGCATGCTGATCACCGTCCCCGAAAATTCCTCCGGTACGTCAATATAAGCGAGCTCCATCGGCTCCAGCCTCTTTCCGTTCTCATCCTCTTTATAGATGACCTCCGCCTTACTGACCGCGAACTCATATCCCTCCCGCCTCATATTTTCGATCAGGACGGATAAATGCAGTTCTCCGCGTCCGGACACCTTGTAGGTATCCGTTCCATCTGTCTCCTCCACGCGGAGTGAGACATCTGTATTCAGCTCCCGGAACAGTCTGTCCCGCAGATGCCTCGAAGTGACAAATTTGCCCTCTTTGCCGGCCAGCGGGGAATCATTCACCATAAAATTCATCGAGATCGTAGGCTCTGAGATCTTCTGGAACGGAATCGGCACCGGATTCTCCAGCGAGCACAAGGTATCCCCGATATGAATGTCCGCAATACCGGAAATGGCTACGATCGAACCGATCCCTGCCTCCTTCACCTCCACCTTGTCAAGCCCCTCGAACTCATACAGCTTGCCGATCTTTACCTTCTTGCACTTGCTCTCGTCATGGGCGTTGACCAGCAAAACCTCCTGATTCAGCCTGAGGGTTCCGTTATCCACCTTGCCCACTCCGATCCTGCCCACATAATCATTGTAATCAATCGTAGAGATCAGCACCTGTGTATCGGCGTCTGGATCTCCGGTCGGCGCAGGAATATAATCTATGATCGTCTCAAACAGCGGCGCCATATCCACAGCCTCCCCGTCAGGCTCCCTCGTCGCCACGCCATCCTTCGCGGAAGCGTAGACAAACGGACACTCCAACTGCTCGTCCGTAGCGTCCAGATCCAGCAGAAGCTCCAGCACTTCCTCCTCGACCTCTGCGATCCTTGCTTCCGGACGGTCGATTTTATTCACGCAGACGATGACATGCAGGTTTAACTCCAACGCCTTCTTCAGCACAAATTTGGTCTGCGGCATCGCGCCCTCAAACGCGTCCACAACCAGGATCACTCCATTTACCATTTTCAGCACCCGTTCCACTTCACCGCCAAAATCCGCATGTCCGGGCGTATCAATGATATTGATCTTGGTTCCCTTATAATTCACAGCCGTATTCTTGGATAAGATCGTGATTCCCCGCTCTCTCTCGATATCGTTGGAATCCATGACGCGCTCCGCCACTTCCTGATTCTCACGAAATACGCCGCTCTGCTTCAAAAGCTCATCTACCAGTGTTGTCTTGCCATGATCCACGTGCGCGATGATCGCCACGTTACGAATGTCCTCTCTTGCACTCTGCATAGGTTTATCCTCCTGACATATCTCTATCGCTGTCCCTATTGCCTGCTGTCATTATCTTCTGATGTTCCAGTGCGCCTTCCTGTCCTGCGGTAATAGATAAAAATCCATAATGCTTACTATTCACAGGTATCATGCAGATCCCGAAAATCCGAATGACATCCCCGACACACGATATTCAATATATCACAGAATAAAAATGCTTTCAACAAAAAACAGGATGGAAAAATGCCGATATTTCTCTGCATTTTTCCATCCTGTTTGTGTAAAAATCCGTAGGGCAAAACCCCTGCCCTTCGTCATCTCTCCCTGATGCTCCCTAAAGCTGAACGTATCCTGCTTATCTTACTTTCATGGAAGACTTCTTACCTGTCTTTGCTGTAAGCTTCTTGGTATAGGCAGCTTTTTTCTTTTTTGGCGTCTTGAAAACAGCCTTCTTGTTGATACCCTTGAAGCAGTTCGCCCCAAAAGACGGCACCTTGGATCCCTTAAACTCAATCTGGTTCAGAGCCTTGCAGCCATTAAACGCATCCTTGCCAATCTCTGTCACCTTAGCCGGAATCACAACCTTCTTAAGGGCTGTACATCCTATAAATGCGCTGTTTCCAATCTTCTGAAGCCCTGCGTTGAGCACGATCTTGCGTAGCTTCTTGTTTTTCGCGAAGGCTCTTGTTCCGACCGTCTTCACATTCGCTCCCAGCTTGATATCTACCAGTGAACTGCTCTCAAACGCGCTCTCTGCTATGGCGGTAACCTTATATGTCACGTCAAACTCATCCGTCACCGTACCCTTAATCGTCAGCGCCTTCTTCTTGCCCTCATAACCTACGACCTTAACCTCTGGAGAAGAACCAAGCTTTGTCACTTCATAATCTACTGAACTGATAGTAAACTCATCGCCGACTTCCCATTCATCCTCGTCTTCACCGTCATCTTCCTCGTCATCCCAGTCCTCATCGTCACCGTCACCGTCTTCTTCGTCTTCTTCAAAGTACTCATCGTCTTCTTCGCCCTCTTCGTCATCTTCGACTCCCAACGGGTTTTCTAACTGTGAAGCCGCCTCTGCCCGCTGCAAATCTCCTCCTGCTGTTCCCGTCAACAGCAAAGCAGCCATGATGAGCGCTGTCATAAGAGACGCAGAACTTCTTCCGCCCATTTTCAGCATTTTTTTCAGTCTCATCTTACATTCCCCTTTCTGAATTCGTGTTCATCTCAAATCGCGTTCCACCACAAACTGACCTTCGATACAAACTTCTATATAGGTGAAAAAATTTTACCATATTTGGCATCAATATGCAATCATTTTCTCAGTTTTTCTCAAGTTTTTCACATATGTAATGTAACAGATCAGACTGTGTCCGACCTGTTACATTGCTTTTACAGAAACTGCTTCATCTCCAGCATCAGGTCCTCCTCTGTCCGGATCAATCTCTTCGCAAGACTGACGCTTTCCTCGGACGCGGATACACACTCATTGATGCGCTTGCCGATAGACTGGATACCCATATTGCAGCCATCCATAATGATCTTGGCAACCTGTGCAGCATTTCCCTTTATCATCAGCTTTGCCTCGGTGCTGATCCATGACATGGCGGAAGCCACAATCCCCGGCTCTTCCTCATCCCTGCCATACTCCGTAAGCTGCTTCCCGGTTTCCCGCTCCAGCTTCTGGTGCTTCTCGGTATAGCTTCTGATGATCGCTTCCAGCTTTTCATCCTTGATAAAATCCAATACCTGTTTCATGCTGTTGATCGCCATCTTGCAGCCCGAACTGCATTCATCCAAAAGCGCAACTGTCTGTTCTGTCATACTTCACCCTTCTTTCTACGCTCCTGTTCTACGCGCGTTTTAAGCCAAAGCGCTGTCCTATCCGCACCGGATATCCAGCGTTCAGGTATAGTATGATCCTTTTTTCCCGACTTATGCATTGTCTTTACAGGCTGATTTCATATTATTACTCTTACCCATCGCCTTTACAGGCTGATTTCATATTATTGCACTTACCCATTACCTTTACAGGCTGATTTCATATTATTACACTTGCACATTGCCTCTACAGGCTGATTGCTCATCCCGTTTCTGCCGTCTGAAAGCGCTTGTCCCGGACACATCCCTCTCTGAACAAGCGCGCAAAGACCGAAACCTTTTTCCTCACCGCACATACCACACATCAAAATCCACCGGTCCCTGAATGCCCGGAATCCTGCCATTGCTGCAATGCTGCCACATATAATAGGAGCCTGTGTAATCTGTCCGCGAAATGTAATGCGCAAGCCAGACCGGATGCGCCCCGTCATTGGTCCAGACAGTTTCCAAAAAGTTTTTGCTGCTGTAAACGCATGCCTCATACCCATAACTGTCCACTTCCCTGCAGAACGCCTCGAAGCACTCATTCAAATCCCTCAGATTCATTCCATACCTCTCAAAACCATTAAAGTCCTCCCAATCATACGCAATCGGAAAATCGAGAGCCTCTCCCCCCAGCGTCCGCATCAAAAACGCCACATTTTCCCTGATCTCCTCCACGTTGCTCTCCTCAGCATGCCAGTAGATCCCAACCTTCAGCCCCGCAGCTTTCGCGTTTTGAATATTTCTCTGATAATACCGGTCAACATACTGGCTGCCGTCATCATATCCTCCGATCCGAATGATCACAAACTCACAGCCCGCAGCCTTTACCTGAGTATAATCTATATCCTCCTGCCATCTTGAGACATCAATCCCAAGCGCTGTATTTTCCGTCCGGTACTGCTGCTCAAATATCTCAAAATCTTCCCTCGCCGCCTCTCCGCCATCTCCGGAGGAGGATGTTCCCGGCTCCACAACCCTTACCTGCATATTCGCCGTAGAAACATGCCCTGCAGCATCCGTCAGCGTCAGGCTGAGGGGATAAGTCCCCGCGACAGAGGTGTCCACAGTGCCGTCCACCGTAAGCTGTGGATTCCGGTCCACGTCATCTCCATAACCCACATACTGGTGCACATCAAAAACGCTTCCGGTCTTCACCGTCACATTCTTTGACAGCGTCAGAAAAACAGGAGCAGCCATATCCTCAGGCTCCATACTTTCTTCTGTCGGCGCTTCCGTTGATGCCTCCTGTTCCGTCGACGCCTCCTGCTCAGCCATCGTCGACGCCTCAATATCTGCGGCCTCCGTTTCCGTGACGTCTAAAGCAGCAGCCTCCTGCTGCTTTCCGGAAGAAGCGTCCTGCTTCGCGTCTTTGTATGCTTCCTGCCGATGATCCCCCTCGACCTCTGCCTTCCACGATGTACCTGCTATTGTACTCTGCTGTTCCCGCCCGGAGGCTCCTCCGATCACAACTGCGGCACCCTTGATGCAACCTGCCAGCACCACCAGTATCAATCCAAACAATACCAGATTTTTCATCCAATCCTTTTGATCCATTCCCGAATCTGACTCCTCCCGCACGCTTTTTCATTTCTCCTGTCGGCTCCATGTTTTCCGTCTCTGCTTTGATCCGCGCTTAGCGCATGTCCACCGGACTTGCTAAAGCCTCGCTATTTCACCCTGTACAAGCACTGATTCTGCTTATTCTTTTCACACCTTCCGGCATATTGCCGCCCGATAGCAGAATCGCTCTATATCCGCAAACACCAATTCCCGGCTGAGCTCATTATGGATCTCATGCCTCATGCCTTCATACCGGATCTCACCAATCCTGAAATATCCCAGCTTTTTCATCCTGTCGAGCGCCTGTCTCCATTTCTTTTCACTCACATAGCAGGGATCCTCTTTTCCTGAAAGAAACAGGATCGGCAGCTCTTTATGCTTCACCCTGTAGTCTTTATCCTTATAAACTGCAGTCTCCAGATTGAGAAGCGTCATAAATCCATTCGCCGTATAGGTAAACCTGCAAAGGGGATCCCGTTCAAAGGAAAGAGCAACCTCCGGATTCGCGGCAAGCCAGGCGTTTTTCCCGCCAAACCTCTTCTCAAACCCTCCAAGCACCATATGCTGAACCTGTTTGGAACGAAACCGCTCGCCAAGTACTATTTCCACCGTCCTGACCAGCAGCTTTCCCAGCGGAACAATCTCATTATAGGAAGGACTTCCGGAAACGATCAAGCCGTCAATAGCGTCGTCGTGGCGTTTCAGATAGGCGCGTACAGCCAGAGAACCCATGCTATGCCCGTATAAAATAAGCGGCAGGCCCGGATAGGCTTTCCGAATCGACACTGTCGTCCTGTAAATATCCTCCACATATCCCCTGTCCATAGAATGATAGCAGTATCCCAGGTCATCCTCTTCCTTCAGGCTCGCGCCATGTCCCCGGTTATCCTGCATCAACACGATAAACCCCCTTTTCGCCATCTCTATCATAAAGGTAAGATAACGCTCCTTATGCTCACACATGCCATGTACCATCTGCAAAATGGCCTTCGGGTGCTCCGGCACATAACAAATGCCCCGAATGACTACGCCGTCCCACGCGGAACGGAATGAAAATGTTCTGAGTGTCAGTTCCATATAATCCTTACCACCTTCCTCTCTTGCAGGTCTCACCTTTAATCCTCTCCGTCTCACTTGCAAACGCCTCTGTTTTTCCTGTAAGCTTTTGCCTTTCCTGCGCGCCTTTAAACGCCTCTGTTTTTCCTGTAAGCTTCTGCCTTTCCTGCGCGCCTTTAAACGCCTCTGTTTTTCCTGTAAGCTTCTGCCTTTCCTGCGCGCCTTTATCTGATCAGCGTCTCTGTCTTTCCTGTACGCATCTTTCTGATCAGTGCCTCTGTCTTTCCTGTACGCATCTTTCTAATCAGCCCCTCTGTCATCTTGCAAGGCCTCCGTGCCTTTTGCAAGTTTGCCTGAAGCTCTGTTTCTGCCGTAGCTGATCGCCTCCAGCTTACAAACCTTACGACAGGCTCCGCAGTGGATGCATTCATGATCCCCGACAGACTTCACGTCCATCCTGCAGGCATGCAGGCATGCCTGACAACCTGTACATTGATCCGGATTCACCTTGATTCCGAAAAAAGCAACCAGATTGAAAAACGAATACAGTGCTCCCAGCGGACAGAAAAACCGGCAAAACGCTCTATAACAAACTGCGCAAAAAAACAAACATAGGACAAGCACAAATACCTTCCACGAAAACAGCCTGCCTGCCATTGCCTGCAAATGTTTATTCATAGCCACAAGTGGGATTCCCGCCTCCAATGTGCCAGCCGGACAAATATACTTGCAAAAACCCGGAGCCAGCCGGGCAACCGGAATGATCACCACAAACACAATTAATATACCATATTTCACATAGGAAAGGCTCCTTGTGATCCTGCTCTTTTGAAGCTTCGGCAGAGGAATCCAAAACAGCAGCTCCTGAAATGCCCCGAAGGGACAAAAAAAACCGCAGATCATCCGGCCAAATAATATCCCAAACAGAAGAATTGTCCCCAGCATATAATATGGCAGCTTATAGGCAGACTTGGCAAGCGCTCCCTGCAAGCTGCCCAGGGGACAGGATCCAACCGCGCCCGGACAGGAGTAACAATTCAGTCCGGGCACACAAATACCCTTCATGCTTCCCTTATAAATCCTTCCGTCTATAAATCCGGTCAGATGACAGTTATATAAAACTGCCGTTATCAATTGTATATACTGTCTCACATATTTCCTGATATGCTCTCTTACTCCGCTCATCATCCTATTCCAATACACTCCAGACAGATTCTGACAGCCTTGCTCTTTACCTCAACCGGTCCTCCTGTGCAGATTCCCATCACCAATAGTCCAACCGCAGCCGCAAGGAGAATCCCCCTTACAGCTTTTTGCCAATCCCTCTCTTTTCCCATAACACATATACCTCTAACCGCTGAAAATGTACACCCCTTTTTACACCTTTTACCGTGAAACCAAGTTAAACAGGGTGAAGAACAGTAAAATAGATGTTTCATATCAAAAAATAGAAAAATAAAAAATCGCCAAAACCCCGGCAACCCCACGGCTTAGCGACTTCTCAAAAAACAGGGGATGAGAGAATCGAACTCCCACCAAAGGTTTTGGAGACCCCTATCATACCATTTGACCAATCCCCTGTATATAAGATAAGATTACCACAAACCAGGCAATCTTTCAAGTAAAAAGTATATCAGTTTTTCTGATGTACCTTCAGAACTTCATACAAAGAATAACATCTTTTCCTTTTTTGACGAAGTT
>CAMHJT010000078.1 GCA_946185495.1 uncultured Clostridiaceae bacterium
ATACTGTTTTGGCACGGTCTGCGCAGTGAATGCGCAGACCTGCTGAGTAGTTACCCTGAGCCTTCATAATTCAAAGGATGATTGACATGGTGTACTAAGCTCCCAGCAACGGCAGCTCATGCTCAAACAGCGCCATCTCAATCTCGTAAATATCATAGATTCCTTCCTCGATAAAGTACTCCACGATAATGTCGGATCTGCTGCTTCTTGACAGCGCGTATCCCGCCCTGGCCAGAAAATCCTTCGTCTCGTCCAGATTGAGCCGTAGCGCGACCGCCAGGGCAACCGCAGTGCTCTTCTTCGGCTGGTAAGCCATATTGTTCCTGATCTTGGAAAACAGCTTGCGATCCAGATTGGCACGCTTATACACCTCGCTGTCCGTGTAGCCCTTCTGGTCGATCAGACGGAACAGGCTCTCCTGCCAGCTCTCTGACACCTCGGACATTAGCTCCTCCAGAGATCTGCGTTTTTGAGACGCTGCACACTGCACGGGTGCCGCCGCCATAGCCTGCATCGCCTGCGGCTGCCCCATCCCGCCCCGCATCCCCTGCGGCTGTGATGCCTGCCCCATCCCGGGCAGACTCTTCTGCATTTCATCTGTCTGAGCTTCTTTTCTTTTCCGGGAAGGAGCTTCATGCTCCGGCTCTCCCCTGTAACCCGCGGCTTCTTCCATCCGATCTGCAGCGGAACGGATTCCGGGTCTTCCTGCCCCTCCCTTTGCGTTTTGAGAGATTTCCGCCTTTCCCGCAATGCGGTCCATGCCGTCTGCCGCTCTTTTCTCCCTTTTTCCCGCGCTTTTCTTTGGAGTTGCAGCCTGCCCCAACAGCTCATCTGCCTTATCCATGCATTTTCGAAACAGGCTTCTGCGCTCCCGGGGGGCAGCGGGTTCCTCTGCGTCCATGCGGTATTCCTCTGCGCAGCGTTCCTCTACAAAACGGTCATCTATGTAGGCCTCCAGTCCCTCATACAGACTGCCGGCCGCCTCCGTTTCCAACCTGCCAAATACCACCAATATAATGTCCAGATCCGGGGTGTCTGAATGAGCGCCATTCCCGTCTGCCGTTTCCCCTGTTCCCTCAAGGAACGACCGGAATGCGGACAGTGCCGTCTGCACCGCCTCCTTTTTAGGGAATCCGCAGACCCCGGCTCCCAGCAGCGGAAACGCGATGCTCCCGCAGCCAAGCTCCACCGCCAGCCTCAGGCTGTTTTCATAACACTGACGGAGCGTCTCCCTCTCCCCTGTTGTTCTGTCCTTCCAGCAGGGGCTCACAGTATGGATCACATACTTTGCCGGCAGCGCAAAGGCCGGCGTGGCGTGCGCCTCCCCCTCCCGCATCACGCCGATCTTTTTCCGCTCCGCGAGAAGCGCCTCCGCTCCGGCTGCCTGATAGACAGCCGCATCCGTACCGCCCGCATAGACCGGCTCCGGATTGGCCGTATTGACGATCGCATCCGCCCGAACCCGTGTAATATCATTCCTGATGATCCGAAATGCCATCCTTACACATCCCCCTTAACAAAACATTCGTTTTTTCAGATGTTTGCGAAACAATGCTCTCCTTCGATCGGCTTTGTTCAGGAAATATATTTTTTCTTGGCTGACGTTCCTAATGCCGACGAAAAAACATATGTCCTGAACAAAGCCTCCATCTACATTTTGAGTTTCGCAATTACGCGGAAACATCCGTTTTCTTCTTTTGGTCAGGAACATTCCCTGCCCCGGTCTGTTCCTCCTGCATCTTCCCCATCGCCTGCGCGTAGCCAAGGATCCTTGCCTGCATCTGTGCATCGCACGAATTATAGATCTTCAACAGCTCGCCGGCATCCGTACCGGCATCCACCGCAATGATCGAAGCGGGATTGCTGCGCGCTCCATGTATCTCTACCCCGCTTAAAAGCCACTCCGGCGTAACGTCTAAAACCTTGCAGATGATCAGGATCTTCTCTGCGATGGGATTGGTCTTTTTCTTTTTCCAGTCACTCACGGTTGTCTCCGGAATCCCTGTCCGCCTCGCAAATTCCTTCTGGGTCATATTCATTTTCTTCAGTTGGTCAAAAATACGGTCTCGGATTGTCATTTTCAGCGTACTCCATTGTTTTATTCATAAAATGTCAGCGTGATCCCACTACCTTCATCAATCTTCCGGATCCTGTCAAGCGTCCCCTTCTGCCGCAGCTTCTCACGATCGGCAGCACACTTACACATTATATCACGTCAGTCCCTTCCATTCAATATTGTATATGCTATTTTACGGATTATAGCGTACAAAAAATCCCGGCAGACCTGCCGGGATAACAATAGATGGCTATTTTATAATTCATGGTTGACAAGAGAACATATGTTTGCTATAATGTTTTATATCGAACAAAAGATATGGGGTTGCTTTCTAAAACATCCTTGAATAGTGTATAATCTTAAAGGTACAGGCCAAAACCTAACAAAGGCCTTGTTCGATATTCAAAGCGTGTCCACCAACAGCAGTGGAAAGCTCACCTACTCCACAGCCTCCAATTCCAAGAAGCTGAAGAAATATATCAGCGTAAATAAAAAGGGTGTTGTGACATTGAAAAAGAACGCGCCCAAGGGTACCTATAAGGTAAAGGTGACCGTTGCCGCGAAGGACGGCTTCAAGAGTGTTTCCAGAACCATCAAGATTAAGGTCAAATAATTGAAAAGCAGGAGAGGACATTTCCTCTCCTGCTTTTTTTATCACGGAGACGCCACTCCGATCTCCTCCCCCCATGTTTCGATCAGGCGCTCCAGCTTCCACGCCGCGTTCGCAGGGCTGGTAGATGGCAGCACCACCGCCTTCCTTCCCGTCTTGGGCAGGATATACCGGTTGTACAGCTTCTCCGCAGTTTTCCCGTTTACATAAATTTTCTCAATCGCCGCATGCTCCAGTATCACGCCGATCTCATTCGGCTCCACATTCCGGATGCTCGCGTCTGAAGAGCCTGTGATCTCACAGGAAGCGATCACGTCCCAGACAGCAACGCGGTTTCGCAGAAGAAATTCCCGTTTCTCCGGAATCGTGGCCGGAACTTTGTCCCCGAAAATGCCAGCCAGCACCTTCCAGAACCTGTTTTGGGGATGCCCATAGAAAAATCCGGCCTCCCTCGACTTTACAGAAGGAAAGCTGCCGAGGATCAGGATACGGGAATCTTTGTCATATAACGGTGGAATCGGATGTATCTCTCTGCTCACGCTGCGCTCCTTCCTCAAAACCGGAAATCCCTCTCCCCGCCATCGCGGATCTTTACAAGCCTGTCCTTTAAGATCTCGAGAACCTTCGGGTTCGTCACATCCCCCAGGTTCTTCCCGATCAGCCGCTCGCCAGCCTCCCTGGTCTCAGGAGCGGCGTAATCCGTCAGATACTCCTGCAGCGTCATCAGCGCATTGGGCAGGCAGCAGTTCTGGATCTGCTTCGCCTTGCACAGCGCCATGAAGCGATCTCCGGTCCGCCCCTCCCGGTAGCAGGCCGTACAGAAGGACGGAATGTAGTCCATGCCGATCAGCCACCGGATCACCTCGTCCAGGCTCCTTCTGTCAGAGACATCAAACTGGACAGTGTCCTCGGGGCGCTCCTCTTTCGTATAGCCCCCCACCGAGGTGCGCGATCCGCCCGAGATCTGGGAAATACCAAGATGCAGCACCCTCTCCCTGGATTTCTGTGATTCACGGGTGGACACGATCATGCCGGTATATGGCACCGCAATGCGAATGCAGGCCACCAGCTTCGCAAAGGTGTCATCATCGATGGCGTTGGCAAACTCTGACAGGTCGATATCGTCTGCCGGGCACACGCGGGGAACGGAAATGGTGTGCGGTCCCACGCCAAACGCCGCCTCCAGATGTTCGGCGTGCATCAGAAGGCCCGCAAATTCATAGCGGTACTTGTCCAGCCCGAACAGCACGCCCAGGCCCACATCATCGATGCCTCCCTGCATGGCGCGGTCCATCGCCTCGGTGTGCCATGCGTAATCATGCTTCGGCCCGGTGGGATGAAGCTTCTCATAGGACTCTTTGTGATACGTCTCCTGAAAGAGGATATAGGTTCCGATCCCCGCCTCATGCAGCCTCCGGTAATTCTCCACCGTCGTTGCCGCGATATTCACATTGACGCGCCGGATCGCCCCGTTTTTGTGCTTAATGGAATAGATCGTGTCGATGCTTTCCAGAATATACTCGATGGGATTGTGTACCGGATCCTCCCCGGACTCGATGGCCAGCCGCTTATGCCCCATGTCCTGCAGGGCGATGACCTCCCGCCGGATCTCCTCCTGCGAGAGCTTCACCCTGGGAATCGTCTTATTTTTTCCATGGTAGGGACAATAGGTGCAGCCGTTCACACAGTAGTTTGACAGATAAAGAGGCGCGAACAGCACGATCCGGTTGCCGTAAAATTCTTTCTTGATCTCCTCCGCCAGACGGCAGATCTCCTCATTTTTATCCGGCAGCTCACAGGCCAGCAGCACCGAGGCCTCCCTGTGGCTAAGTCCCTTACACTCCCTCGCCTTTGCGAGGATCTCTCCGATCAGCTCCGCGTTGCGCTTATTCTCATCCGCATACTGCAGCGTGCTTACGATCTCGCCGTCATCTATAAATTCTTCTGCCTTCATCGCCTTTGGATCATACATTGTCTTTTCCTCCATCTGTGCTCTTTCTGATCATCTTAAGGATCTGTCCCCTGTAGACTCTGCTCCTATTCTATCACACACGCAAGGATAATGCCAATCCATTCTTTTCTTCCTTGTAACGGACGGCTCCCTGCGGATCGTTCATTTACACTCCGAGCACGAGCTAAAGCATACCTTCGAACTAAGCTTGCCCTGCGCCTTTGGCTTGGGCTCGCTAAGGTCTCAGGCATTGCGCTTAATTGCTCACGCAGCGGTACAGCACTCGCGAATGAACATGTTTTTACTTTAAGTACGTTTCCCGCGGTGCATACAGAGGTACTAACCATTCGGCGTTGCCGAATGCTAAGGACCTCTAGCATAGGTTCGCTTCCTTCGTCAGCTCACCAAGAACCGGCGTTCGCAAATAGCCCTACGTCGTAAATAAACGATTCTCCGGGAGCCTGTGTATTGGCTGAAGGATAAACAGTGACCGTTTGTTCCGATCCCTTAACTCATGTTGGTAAGACGGACAAACGCCCCTAGGCTTATAGCCTCCACTTCTTCATCCAGTAGTTCACCTGTAAAAGGTAGGCTAATAGCTGCGGCCCCGCCATCAGCTGCCCATAAAACGGCCTGCCGTAATCCAGCGGGTTATCCATATAGGCAAGCACCTTCTTCCTGTCGATGATGCGGTTCAGCGGCGCGTCCGCATCCTCCAACAGAAGCCGCATATTCCGTTTCACCAGCTCCTCGTAGGCCGGATCGTAGGTCTTGGGGTATGGGCTCTTTTTGCGGTAGAGCACCTCCCGCGGCAGGAACGGCTCTCCCGCCGCCCTCAAAAGCCCTTTTACGATCCCGCCGTGGCATTTCATGCTCCACGGCACGTTCCAGACATACTCGATGATGCGGTGATCCGCAAAGGGCACCCTCGCCTCCAGCCCGCTGTACATACTGGTGCGGTCCATCCGGTCTAACAGCGTCTGCATGAACCATTTGAGGTTCAGGTAGGAAATCTCCCGCCGCCTGCTCTCCTCCTCCGTCTCCCCAGCAAGCGCCGGGGTCTCGCTGACCGTTTTCTCATAGGCAGCACGCGCGTACTCCGCAAGGGGCAGCTCTGCAAGCACCTCATCCTTCAGCAGCATGGTGCGGGGCGTAAGATCCATGGACCACGGAAATGCATGGGCCTCAAAGCACTCCTTTTTGTGGAACCACGGATATCCTCCAAAAATCTCATCCGCGCATTCGCCGGTAAGCGTCACCTTGTTCTGCCGCGCCACCTGCCGGCAGAAATACAGCATGGAGGACTCCACATCCGCCATGCAGGGCAGATCCCTCGCGTCCACAGCGCGGAACAGCTCCTCATAGAGCACCTCCCTGTCACATTCCAGAAAATGATGGTCCGTCCCGGCAAATTTCACCATCTGCTCCACCCACGGCCGGTCCTGGGAAGGCTGGAACGCATTGGACTTAAAATTCACATTGTTGTCCTTGAAATCAAAGGAATAAGTGGTCAGGCGCCTTCCCTGTTTTTGGAGCTCCCCGCTGCACACCGCTGTCACAAGGCTGCTGTCCACGCCGCCGGAGAGAAAGGTGCAGATCTCCACATCCGAAAGCATCTGCCGGCGGATGGATGCTGTGACCAGCTCCCTGGTGTGCTCCACCGTCTGCTCCCAGGTTTCTTCATGCGGCCGGCTCTCCAGCCTCCAGTAACAGATCTCCCTGATCCCCGTTTCCCGCGCCTCCAGAAAATGCCCGGGGCGCACCTCCCGCACCCCTGCAAATACACCCTTTCCGTAGGTTTTGGCCGGCCCCAGGCCGAAGATCTCGCAAAAGCTCTCCGTGTCCAGCTCAGGGTTTACGCCCGGAAACGCAAACAGCCCTTTGAGCTCGGAGGCAAACACCAGTGTCTGCCCCTGCATAGTATAAAATAACGGCTTGATCCCCGAATGATCCCGGAACAGGTACAGGCTCTGGCGGTAGGAATCCCAGATCGCAAACGCGAAGATCCCATTTAGCTTCTGCACGATCTCCGTTCCATAGGCCTCATACCCAGCCAGGATGACCTCGGTGTCGCTGGTCGTCTCGAACCGGATCCCCCGGTCCTCCAGCTCCTCCCGAAGCTCCTTCATGTTGTAGATCTCACCGTTGTACACGATGGTCATGCTCCGCCCCTCGCGTACCCTCGTCATGGGCTGGTGTCCTCCCGCCAGGTCGATGATGGACAGTCTCACATGGGCCAGCCCGCAGTGACGGGCTAAGAACCGCCCCTCATCGTCCGGCCCCCTGTGGCGCTGCACCTTCGCCATCTGCTCCAGAACCTGCTTCCATTTCTCCTCTGCGGCTGTATAATCGATCGAAAAATTGCTAAATCCGGCAATTCCACACATTACATGATTCCTCTCTCTATTCTAAATATTAGATAACTGCGAAACTCAAACTGTAGACTGAGGCTCCCAGCAGGATATATGTTTTTTCGCCGGCATTAGGAACGTCAGCCAAGAAAAAATATATATCCTGCTGGGAGCCGATCGAAAAAGCACATCGTTTCGCAAACATCTATTCTAAATACTTACGGCAATTTCGATATCTTTTTCGCCCGCGTTCAAAATGATTCCAGGATCGGCTGGTACTGCTCCCCGTCAAGGGCCGCCTCAAGCGTCGGGATCAGCCTTCCGGTATGCGCGATCAGGGAATTTGGCTTCTTGACCGGCGCATCCTGCCCGAAGGGCACAAAAAATACATGCTTCGCGTTGAGCAGCAGCCCGATATTTTTCATATTCATCCCCAGCGCGTCATTGGTGGAAATGGAAATGACCAGCGGCTTTCCGTTTCTCAGGTGTGCCTTGGCCGCCATCAGCACCGGCGTATCCGTAATGCCGTTGGCAAGCTTCGCGCAGGTATTTCCCGTGCATGGGAAGATGACCAGCGCATCCAGATACCCCGTGGGTCCGATGGGCTCCGCCTGCTCGATGGTGAGGATCGGTTTTCGGCCGGTGATCTCCTCCGCCTTCGCCAGAAATTCCTCCGGCTTTCCGAACCTGCTGGATATCCGCTGGGACGCGTCGGAGAAGATTGTAAATACCTCCGCCCCCGCCTCCACCAGTCTCTCAAGCTCCGCAAAAATCTTTTCATACGTACAAAATGAACCGGTCAGCGCGATGCCGACTTTTTTGCCTTTTAAATCCATATGAAACTCCCTTCTGACCAAACCTGCACTTGCCGCAGCTACTTAAGAACCATCGTAACTACTCAGCAGGTCTGCGCATTCACTGCGCAGACCGTGCCAAAACAGTATATTTTACCAAGCAGCGGGTGAATTAGGATGCGCCAGCTTCACCCGCTGCGTAACTGCTTGGCACCTGCTGAGCAGTTACGAGCCATCTGAACAGTTAACTGCTTATTTCATGATTTCCATCCATACGCGCTGCCACATACCCTGCCAGCGCCTCCCCCGATGTCTGTGGTGCATATTTTCCCGGCAGTCCCGGACAGAATCTCACCTGTATTTCAAGCTCTCCGGCAGCTTCATAGTCCACGCCCCCCGGAGCAGACGCAATGTCGATGATCAGCGAGGATTTGGAGATCCGCTTTAGCAGGCTGCCCTGAAGGAGCATGGCCGGAACCGTGTTATAGATATACTCAAACTCCCCGATCTCCTCCTTAAGCGCCTCAAGCGACAGCGTTTTGAACCCCATAGCCCCTGCCATAGCCCGCGCCACCGGATTGCGGCAGCACACCGTCACCTCCGCCTTCAGCCCCGCAAGGCTGTCAGCCAGCACCCGTCCGCACCGCCCGTATCCAAGCACCAGCGTCCTGCTCCCGTGGATATTGGTCTTCTGGTGCAAAAGCGCCTCAAGGATCGCCCCCTCCGCCGTCGCGACCGCGTTAAACACCGCAAGGGCCTCATCCTCCATGTAGTCATGGCATTCCACTCCGCATTCGAGACACCGCTGCCGGAAGGCGGCAGGCAGCACGCCGCCGAACAGCTTCTGCCCCGGTTTCACACAGGCAAAAAATGCGTCCTCCCCGATCGGTTCCATCTCCGGCCCCTGAAAGACCAGTCCCTTCCGGATCAGCGGTATGCCGCCCACAATGATCTTTGCCGACGCCACCGCCTCCTCAAAGCTTTTCACGGAAGCCCCGTCCGGTGCCTCATAATCTCCTTCCTCTATCCGCCCTGCATTTTTTCCCGTCCCTGCCTGCCCGGCTGCCGGTACCGCGATCCCGTTCTCTTCTCTGCCGCCCCAGACCGCCTCCAGCTCCCGCACCGCCGCGTTTTTATAGCTTACCACCTTATATCCCGCCTTCGCCAGCACCGGACGCATATACACCACCCGTTCATCTCCCCCGATCAGGGCGATATCATATTTTCCCATTCCATATTTTTCCATTCCATATTTTTCTATTTCCATATTTCTCCCGCAGGTTTCTCTTTCTAACTCTATCATATGCCGGAACAGCTTTTTCGTGCCTGATACTTCCTTTCATGGCAGCTCCGAAAAAAAAATAAAGTGCATAAGTTAATGTCGTTACTAACTTACACACTTTTTTCTACACTCTCGTAGTTTCCCCGGTTGATGACCGGAGCAAAATGCATCACCCGTGTCAGGTTATTTCATCAGCTTCCGCATAGTCTTTAACAGTTCGTCTACAATTTCTTCATCGCCGTTTTTTATACCTTCCGTCACACAGCCTTTCACGTGATAACCAAGGAGCTCTTGCTGAAAGCCGTCTATTGCAGAAGCTGCCGACATGGACTGCTGAAGGATATCATTGCAGTATGCGTCGTCCTCTACCATTTTTTCCAGCCCCCGCACCTGGCCCTCCAAGCGTTTCAGGCGGTTGATCAGAGCCTTTTTCTGCGCTGCTGTTCTGGCCGTCTTTTTGTTTGTCATAAGTGATCACTCCTCTTAAAATATCAGTTTTTAACTGTCATCATCCGGTCGGATGCCGCTCCCGTATGTCCCGCCCAAAGTACGGGCGGGAACGGTATCTGGCTCCTCTAAAAAGCATCTGATGTCATGGCTTATTCCACTCCCAGCACCTTATAGTCCTGATCTTCTACAGCTTTTCTAAGCACATCGTCTGCGACATCTGCGCTAAGTGTCACCACTGCTGTGTCAGCATTATGATCAGCCACAGCGCTTTCAACACCTGCTACAGCCTCAAGCGCCTTTTTAACACGGGCCTCGCAGTGCTCACACATCATTCCCTCTACCTTAAGTGTCTTTGTCATTGTCTTTTCCTCCATTTTCTCATGATTTACATTACGATCAGATACGCCATCTAACGATACGGCCTTTCTCATCTTACGGTCACGAGATGCATCATGCACCTTGAACAGATTGAGCCTTAACGCATTCATGCATACCGTGAAGCTTGACAGGGACATGGCTGCTGCTCCCCACATGGGATTCATGTGGATGCCCCGGTACAGCCCTGCCGCCATCGGTATGAGGATCATGTTATAGGCAAATGCCCAGAAAAGGTTCTCATATATGTTCCTAAGAGTTCCGCGGCTCAGCCTTACGGCTGCTGATACATCGGTAAGCTTTGAATTCATCAGCACAACATCTGCAGAGTCCACTGCCACATCTGCACCTGCACCGATCGCGATACCAATGTCTGCGCGGGTAAGTGCAGGTGAATCATTGATCCCATCACCTACCATGGCCACCTTTCCATATTTCTGAAGGCTTCTTATAACCGATCCTTTCCCATCCGGAAGGATACCCGCTATAACTCTGTCTACTCCGGCCTGCTTTCCGATCGCCCGGGCAGTTCTCTCGTTGTCACCGGTAAGCATGACAACCTCAATGCCCATGTTCTGAAGCTCTTTTACAGCCTGAGCAGAATCTTCTTTGATCACATCAGCTACTGCGATCATTCCGAGAAGCATACCATCCCTTGCAAAAAACAGCGGTGTCTTGCCCTCTTCTGAAAGACGCTTTTCCCTCTGCTCCATTTTCCGGTCTATCCTGCAGACCGTTCGGATAAACTTCCCTGAACCTGCGTATAGGATCTGTCCATCCTGCTTGGCAGATATGCCATTTCCGGGAAGTGCCTTCCAATTCATGATGGAATGCACCGGGCATGGCGGACTGTCAACCGAGTTTACGATCGCCCTTGCCAGAGGATGTTCGCTCCTTACTTCCAGCAGGTAAGCTGCCATGACAAGCTCATTTTCAGAAATTCCATCTGCGGGGATGATATCTGTCACCTCAGGCTTGCCTGCAGTAACGGTTCCGGTCTTATCTAGTGCAATGATCTGTACTTTTCCCGTGGACTCCAGGGACTCGCTTGTCTTAAACAGGATTCCATTCCTGGCACCCATGCCATTGCCAACCATGATCGCAACCGGCGTAGCAAGTCCCAATGCACAGGGGCAGCTGATGACAAGAACACTTATGGCGCGTTCAAGGGCAAATGCTACTCCTGCCCCCTGTACGATCCATAAAATGAATACAATAGCCGCGATCGCTATAACTGCCGGAACGAACACTCCGGAAACCTTATCTGCTATCCTGGCAATCGGAGCCTTTGTGGCGGCTGCGTCGCTGACCATCTGTATGATCTGTGAAAAGGTTGTATCCTCACCTACGCGGCTTGCTTTCGCCTTAAAGAATCCCGACTGATTGATCGTTGCAGCACTTACATGATCTCCCACCGTTTTATCTACAGGGATGGATTCTCCCGTAAGCGCCGATTCATCCACAGCAGTATCTCCCTCAAGGATCGTTCCATCCACAGGGATCGACTCACCGGGCTTAACAACAAATATGTCTCCGGCCTGAACCTCGTCGATATCCACCAAAAGCTCTTTTCCCTCACGCTCTACCACGGCGGTTCCGGGTGCCATCTTCATCAGGTTCTTCAGCGCATCGGTAGTTCTTCCCTTGGACAGGGATTCCAGTGTCTTCCCCACTGTGATGAGGGCCGGGATCATAGCCGCCGACTCAAAATACAGCTGGCTGTGATAGATTTCCATGAGCTCTGCGTTAGGTATTCCCTGCGTGATCATCACGGTCATCCTGTAATAGACATACAGGGACCAGCCAAAGGATACCGATGAGCCAAGGGCTACCAGCGCATCCATGTTGGGACTGCCGTGAAAAAGGGTCCTGAATCCCGATATGAAGAATGCCCTGTTGATATACATCACTATGATCGCAAGAAGCATCTGCGTAAGGGCCAGCCCCAGATGATTATGCATAAGAAATGCCGGGACCGGAAGTCCAAGCATGTTGTGCCCCATCGTCAGGTACATGAGGATCAAAAGAAATCCTATGGACCAGGCCAGCCTCTTAACAAGCTTGGGTGTCTCATGATCCTTTAGGGCTTCTTCCTCAGCGGCAAGCTTAGCGGAAACCCCGTGTGTTTCTTTACGATCTTTTGTATCTGCTGCATTCTTCGGCCTTGCACCGTAGCCTGCTTCTTCCACAGCCCGGATAATATCAGCTTCGCTGACATCACCATCTACACCCATTGAATTTGTGAGAAGCGAAACGCTTACCTCATTTACTCCAGGCAGCTTTCCTACCGCCTTTTCTACTCTGGCCTGGCACGCCGCACAGGTCATTCCTGTTACAATAAACTGTGTCATATTTTCTCC
>CAMHJT010000079.1 GCA_946185495.1 uncultured Clostridiaceae bacterium
CTTATAAGGAGGAGCAGGCAGCTGATCCGCTGCGGGGGAATCCCCATACATGGCTTTGCGGATCCATGACGCGGGATGCTCCACTCTGACGCCCATAGCAAAATCCTTCTGCTCCATGAAGACCTGATGCTCCTGCAGCATATGGAAGGTGTCCCTTGCGCTATGGCCGATAGCAAGAACAACATGATCCGCGTCTGCCCATACTCCTGTTCCGTTGTGGGCCAGGAATACCTTGCGAAGCTTTCCGTTCTCTATCATCAGATCCGATAAAAGTGTGTCAAACAGGAAGCTTCCCCCGAGCTGCGTGATCTCCTCACGGATTCCTTTTATCACATGAACCAGCAGATCTGTTCCGATATGCGGCTTGCTGTCATACAGGATGGAGTCAGGCGCGCCATGTCTGACAAACTCCTCCAGAATAAACCTGATTCGTCCGTAGGGATCCCTGACCTGCGTATTGAGCTTGCCGTCGCTAAAGGTGCCGGCGCCCCCTTCGCCAAATTGTACGTTACAGTCCGGATTCAGCGGATCTCCCTTCCAGAACGCTTCGACTGCTTTGACGCGCTGCTCTACGGAAGAGCCTCGTTCTACGACTACAGGCGCATATCCCTGTCTAGCAAGTAGAAGGGCGCAGAATAATCCTGCCGGACCGGAGCCGGCAATGAGCGGATGATGCCGCATAGGCGTAGAGCCTGGTGAAGGAATCCGGTATACGGGATGGTTGGTTAACATAATATTTTTATTGTTTATCTTCTGGAGCAGCTTTCCTTCATCCGGTACCGTTACGCCCACGGAATAAACATAATATATTGCCGGTTTCCTGCGGGCGTCTATGGAACGTTTCAGGATCTGGTAATTCGGCACCTTCTTTAGCTGTAGTTTTTTTCTGATCTGATCTTCAAGCTGTTTTTTTCCGGCACGGACGGGCAGCCTGATGCCGCTTATCTCTATCAATTCCTTCTCCCCTCTCTGCGCGTTTCGCGTTCCGGTTATTTTTCATCAGGAAATGTGATGTTTCCTATTCTGTTAGCTGTACATTTCTGCCTGTTATCATTTAAGAACTTTTTCCACATAGTTTCCGAAATCTCCAATGTTTTCGTCGTATCCTCCTTATCGGCAAGGCAGCCCGTCACTTTGTAGGTCACGTTGCGGCCGCTTTCGCGCTCATTAGAGGCAAGCTGCGGATCCTTGTAGACCGGATTGTCATCGGATCCGGAGTTTTTCACCTCGCGTTTTGGAATCCATTTATCAATCTCATAGTAATATTTTGTCTTATAGACAGGGATATCCACATAGACGGGAACCTCTTCCTCATAGGTCTCATCTCCGTAATCGTCTACGGAATACGGGACTTCTTTGTAGGTTCCATCTCCGTTGTCCACATATTTGTATTCTGTATGCGATCCGGTTTTTACCCTTCGGGTGCGCTGCTCGGTCTCATAATGGTCTATCACATGGTTATAACTGTATATCTCTTTCTTATGGGATTTTTCCCTGCCGCCTGCAGGGATCTGCCAGTCGGATTCCTCTACAGTCTCATACGCTTCCACACCAACCGTGGTATACCAGTTCACGGCACTGGCAATAAACACCGTATCATGCGGTTTTAACGCCATAAAAATGCCGCCTATGGCAAGAAGAAGGATCAGTGCGAAAAGCGGCGCACGCTTTTTCTTTTTCGCCTGGCCGGATGAAACACTGGTGTTCCCAGGAGCCGGGGCAGGCGGCGGTGACGCGGGCTGTGGCTGTTCCTCCCTGTGGAAATAATCATACTTTGATTCCTCCTTTGGAGCGCCGCAGGCAATGCAGGCGGTTTCCTGTATAGAATTGAGAGAATCACAGTACGGACAGATCCAGTCAGCACCCTTGCCTTTGTTCTTGGCCTCATCCTCCGAAAGATACTCGATATTTCCCTGATCCATATAGCACTTGATATCCTTGTCCCGCTGATGGGCGCAGTTGGGACAGACCTGGTCTGTTCCTTTGATCTTCTTGGTATTGCAATAAGGGCAATCCCAGTATGCCATAACTATCCGATCCGCCATAAGCTTTCAAACACTCCTCTCCAATGTCGCTTTTCTAGTGTAATTCCTTCCATTCAGAAAAAACTCAGTTCCATTATACGCTGACATATCGCCAGCGTCAATGAAATCTTTAGCATGTGGATAACCAGCAATACGGCGTCGAAGATATTTGTATCTGCGGGAGCGGATGACGGGCATCAGAAGCTCATAAGCGCTGTCGCCGGCGCCCCATCCATAACTGCCGAGGAAGATGATCCCATGGCTGCGGCTGCGGTTCAGGCTGCAGCCGTTATACTGGCGGGACAGGCGGTTTAAATCCCGTTCATACCTGCAAATCAACCTCTCATACCGCTTCTGCATAGTCCGAAATGTTGTAAGCAGCGCCTTGTCCTTCATCAATTTTTTGTATATAGCTGGCCGGTATCGCTTTGCATACCTGAAATATTCTAATATGTAAAAATAGAATTCCGCATAGGCATTCCGGTAATTGCAGTAATCCGTCACAAAAGCTTTCCAGTCTTCAATCCGGCCTGCATGCTTCCGGAGATATGGAAAAATAGATTCCATGGCGCGCATCCCCCAGTAATACGCGCAGAATTCATTGAGTAGTCCGTAGATCCCGTCCTGATTGGAGGAGAGACCGGATCCCTTCCCTACATAGGCATTGTACCGGAAGGTGCGCAGCCTTCCAGGAATTGCGCAGGCTGCCTTTTCTGTAGGAAATACATTTTCGTACCGGATCATCCTTGTGCTGCCATGACCCAGATAAAAGCTTTCTTCGTGAATCACAGAAGACGTGCCGGAAGCTGCACGGTAGCTGCCTTGAGCGTATGAATATGCATGAAACGCCTCATGGACGATAGTGCCAAGGCTGTCCACCGGTCGATCCGGATCAGAAACATAGGCTGAATAATCCCATCCGTCATCTAATCCGAATCGAAGCATCTTATATGCGTCCGGATCATAAGCGCGCAAAAGCGAAGGCAGATCTTTATCCCCCCGGCAGGGCTTTCTTTCCGCCGAAGATGTTACAGGCTCCATCGGAAAAAAGATCACCGCAAATAGAAAATAACAGAAACTCAGCAGGAAACGCAGGCCGTGATGGCCGTCCCTCAGAATGATTAGATGACTGAACATCCAGATCCGTTGTTGATGCATAGGCAAACCTCCCTGTATGATTGATATACCATAGTATACAGGTTGATCTGTACAAAAATACGGACTATATAATGATATGTCAAAGCACTTTCAAAAACAGGTTTTACCGGCTGATGATATTTGACGCGGCCTGTATGCCGGTAAGCAGCGCAAAGGTAAGGTTGTAGCCGCCGCATTTTCCATCGACATCCAGAACCTCTCCGCAAACGTAGAGTCCAGGATGCCGGTGTGCTTCTGAGGTTTTTTCATTAATCTCCTCCAGGACAATTCCGCCCCCGGTCGCCTGTGCTTTGTCATACTGTCCGTTCTCGACGGGCGTAAAAACAAGCTTCTTTATCGCCGAGGTCAGGCGGTTTTTGTGTTTTTCCGTCAACTGTATAAGTTTCGTTTCACCCGGAAGCTTAACCCTGTCCAATATGTAGGCGTTGAGGGAAACGGGAAGCAGGCCATTCATCGCATCCATAACCGTCATGGACGGGAAGGATTCCTGCCGGCTGTCCAAGATGGCTCTCAATCTATCCCATGTAATTTCCGGCAGTACATCCAGCGACAGGGAATCCTTTCCACAGTAAAGCTTCCGCTCAACATAGGAAGACAGGTTCATGATCACAATGCCAGACAGGCAGTCCGTGTTAAACTGCACCTGACCTGTTTCCCGGATGACATCACGATTCTGCAGGCGAAGGGACACCGCGGCATCGACGCGGGTTCCCTTTGCGATGCCCAGGCGGGCGTCATCTACATAGATTGGAGCCAGCACCGGATAACAGGGCTGAATTTTGAGGCCAAGCTGTTCTGCCAGCCCGTATCCGTACACACATCCGCCCAGTGCCGGAGCCGCCCTGCCTCCAGTACATATAATGACATTTTCTGACAGAAAGCTGAGCGTTTCCCCGCCGGGAGTATCCGCTGAAATATGATACCGTCCATGCTTCTCTTTTCCTGGAGGTTCAATGGACGTAACCCGTGCCTGAAATAAAAACCGGACGCCGCCCTCCCTGCACTCCTCAAAAAGCAGGCCTGTCACCTGTTTTCCCTGGTTTGATACGGGATACACATATCCGTTTTTTTCATATAGCAGAATGCCGGATTCCTCAAAAAAACGCAGAATCTCCGTATAACTGTGGGAGGCCGCCCATTTCGTTACCCATCTGCTGTTATGGCTATGGTAACAGTCTGCGCCAAACGCTGTGTTGGTCAGGTTGCATTTTCCATTTCCCGCCGCGCTGAGCTTCCGACCCGGCAGCTTCTCCTTTTCAAGCACCAGGATCGACAGCCCTTTCTGATGGCGGGACGCATAAGTGGCGGCGGCCAGGCCCGCTGCTCCCGCGCCAATAATAACGAGATCATATCTGCTGATTCTTTCTTCTTTTTTCATATCATTCCCCTGCAGGTCTTCGGACAGAGTTTTATAACAGACAAACACCAATTCAATATATTTACAATATAAATATACGGAATTGGTGATATTTTAGGATTGTAAAAATGCGATATCCCTGTCACTTCTTATATCTATAATATAACATTTCATTCCGTTTCGCGCAATTTGAAACATGAGATTCTCTGAGTTCCTTCTTCGTTTTTTCAAATCTTTTGTCCCTTTCCCTTTGCTGTTTACTGTGGTTGTCTATATGACCGGTTCATCAGGCAGCCGCACAGGGAACATCATGCTTTTTCAGCAATTTCAGCTCGAATACGTTTCAAGAAAATTGTACAGCGCTCTCTCATCCTCCATGTAATACCCTTCCATCACCTCTGCCTGCAGCTGTTCGGGAAGCAGGCTGATGGAAATCTGTGTATATTCGTATACCGTCTTTTCATCTCCTCGCATAATGACAACGGTGCCGTTAAAGGACTTCGCGAAAAATCCTTTTCGAACTTCCTTCTGATAGGTCTTGCGCAGGCACACTGTATTGTCATGATAGGATACCAGCTCATAAGACTGGAGTCCTTTTTCCCTGTCCTCCATCGACGGATGCTTCAGATATTCCTTCAGGTAGCGTTCCACGCCATCCCTGTCGCAGCCGAGCAGCTGCGGAAAATCGTCCACACGCTCCGTCAGGGTACGGTTCTCATCCGGAAAATAGTGCTCCACCTCGATCACAGTACGACTCGTAACAGGGAAGGTCTCATGCTCTGCCGATGCTGTTATATTCCGGTATGTTCCGGTCTCGTCCTTCACATAGAGCTTCGGATAGAAATATGCGTAAAAAAAGACGGAAAGCCCCGCCGCAGCTCCGATCAGAAGCGCAAGCAGGGCAAAGATCAGGTTTCTTTTCATAGCTTCCTCCTTCAGAATCTGCCATGACAGACTGTACGAAAGCCTGTAGGCAATTAATAGCGGTTCTATGAAAAGTATGTCCGTTTTGTCGTTTCATTATTCCATAACTGCGTCATGTCGCCAGCGAAAATCCCTTGGGAAGCAATTCGCGAACAGTATAACTCACCAGCTTGTGGTCTTCCTCCAGCAGTACTCTTCCCTCCGGCATCAATTCAGACATGACCTGAAGGCAGATGCCGCATGGATAAGCGGCAACACCGCTTGCAGCTGCAACCGCGATTGCGCTAAATTCTCTCTCCCCCCGGGAAACGGCTTTGCCAAATGCGACGCGTTCGGCACATATTGTCGCCCCGTAGGACGCGTTTTCGACATTACAGCCTGTATAAACTGTACCGTTACGGGAAAGCAGCGCAGCGCCAACAAAAAAGTTTGAATATGGAGCGTACGCTAAGCCGGCGGCTTCCCTTGCGCGCTGCATCAATTCTTCATCCGTCATAAGCTTCATTCATCCTCTTCAATAATGATCACATCATCTAAAACATAGTGAAATGCGGGAGCGGAGGCTTCAGCGTTTTCTGTATAGCCCTTCCTTAAATCAATGGTGTCTTCCGGATTTATAGGATCCGTACCCGTATAATTTCCCTTAAATACGTGCACCGAGCCCTTCTCAAACGCCTGGATCGTCTCGTCAATCATTTCCTGGCTGCCTTCGGCCGCGATGATCGTGTTAAGCTCCAGCATCCTTACCCAGTCCTTTGAAAAGCCTGCGCCGGCGTCATTGCCATGGATATGGCCGTCCACCCTGCTCTCAATATCCACGTCCGCAAGCATTGCTTCAGCAACCGCGCATATGTAAGGCGTCCAGTTGATCCTTGTGCCGATCAGGGAGGTGGTTGGCGCCACATCGATCATATCCTGGTTGTATCCGACATGATAAACAGGATGTCCGACATTTGCCTTCTCACAGACAACAGCCGGTCCTATGGTATCTGAGTGCTGGGAAATGATCACGCAGCCCTCAGAGATCAGTTTCTCCGCTACGACTTTCTCGATACTGTAGCCAGACCATGTATTGGTGTAGCGCACCCGCATTCTCGCAGAGGGGCACTCCGAGCGAACACCGAGAAAAAAGGATGTGTAGCCAGATATGACTTCCGCATAGGGAAACGCGCCCACATAGCCGATCCAGGCCTCATCCTCCAAAAGAATGCCCTGATCTATCATCTCCTTGAGCTTCAGTCCGGCCACCTTGCCCGCGATATACCTGCCCTCGTAAATTTCCCCCATAAAGGTGTGGTAGTTGTCATAAAACGGTTCTGTATTGGCGTTGTTACAGGTAGCTTCACAAAACTGTATGTCGGGATATTCTCCCGCAACTTTTTTGGCAGCTTCACCAAAACCGAAGCTGTTAGTCATGATCATGTCGCAGCCCTCTTGCGCAAGTTCCCGGATCGCATTCTCGACGGAAGCATCCGGGACATTATTTTTGATGATGACCTCCACTTTGTCTCCAAACTGCTGCTGCATCTCCTCTACTGAGCGGATATAATTGGCTGAGTAGGGGGTGCTCTCATCTCCCTCCATGATAAATCCAAATTTGACATGATCCCTGCTGTGATCCATGGACAATATGATCTGGTGAGCCGCGTAGAACAGGAGAATCGTGATCATGGCAGTGATCAGTGTAACTAGGATTCTTTTTCTCTCAGACATTTGCAACATCTCCTTTTTCGCTGTCTTCCGCGTACAGTGCGGCGATGTCTATTTTGCCGTCCTCTATCACCTTCAGAAAGACGTCCAGCAGGTTCGGGTCAAACTGCGTTCCCCTGCATCTTTTCAGTTCATCCAGTACATAATCAAAGGCCAGTTTTTTACGATATACACGGTTGGCCGTCATGGCGTCAAATGTATCCGCAATCGCGATAATCCTGCCGTACAGAGGTATCTCTTCCCCCTTCAGCCCGTCGGGATAACCCTTTCCGTCAAATCGCTCATGGTGATAACGTGCTCCTTCCACCACATGCTCGACGATCGTAAAGTCTTTCAGGATCTCGGCACCCTTGGTGACATGCGTCTTCATGATGGCATACTCTTCATCTGTCAGCTTATCAGGCTTATTGAGCACGGAATCCGGTATTCCGATCTTGCCGATATCATGTAAAAGCGCGGCCTTTCGCAGGTTTTCCAACTGTTCCTCAGAAAACCCGATCTCCCTTGCGATCAACACAGCGTATTCTGAAACTCTCTGGGAATGCATGCTTGTACGGACGTCCTTGGCATCCACTGTCTTCGCGATGGCAAGAATCGTCTCATTTCCCATCTGTATCTCCTGCATGGCATATTTCAGTTTGCTCTGCTGAAGCTCCAGTGTTCTCTGAATTTGCGTCCTTGTGATGAACCAGGAAAGCCATGCTATGAAGATCAACGCAACCAATACCATATAAATGGTAAACCATCGGTTGTCCTGGATATTATTTTCCTTCAAAATGGCATAGGAGCTTTCCTCATAAATGTCACCGCTATCCCGGTCTATGATCGAGAGGTGGAAAGTATATTCACCCGCGTTTAAATTGGTATACACAATGCGCGACAGTTCATTTTGCGGAACGGTCTTCGCGGTTTTCTCAAGTCCTTCCAGATAATAAGATACAATCGGTTCTTCCAATGTATAGTTGACGATTTCCGGCAGGAATTCGATCTTATTGGTCTCACGCGGAATCACCAGGCGGGTTCCCCTCTCCAGCTTGACAGCTTCATCATCCAGATAGGCGTTGGACACCATAATCCGGTATGAATTCCTGTTCAGTGTATAGGAATCCATGTTCAGTACGAAAACACCGCTGTCAGTCGAAAGATACAGGTTCTTTTCGTTATCTGTCTCATTCCACGCGTTGGCTGTCAGAGAACCGGCCAGTCCTTTTTCTGTGCTGAGAACACGGTATTCCATATCATTACCATCCATCAGGGTATCCCGCTTCAACACATAGACGCCCGCGCTTCCGAGGACAAACATCTCCCCGTCCAGGTCAATGCATACATCATAATTATTGTAATATGGGAAATTAGCAATAGATCTGGAACCATATTTCCCGAGATAGCACAATCCATTGCTCGTAACAATAAAGTAGCTTTCTGCAACAGAGTCCGGTACGATCCGCATTACCACATTGGAGCTTAAGCCATCTTCTGAAGTGATCAACCTTTCGACAGCACCATCCCTGACAACGGCAATGCCGTTACCGTCGGTTCCTACCAGCAGGCTGCCATCCTTTTGTTCCTGGATGCATAGGATCTGGGCAAATCCAAGTTCCTCACCATACGGAATATTGGTGATGCAGCGGCCGTTTTTGAGCAGACAAAGACCCTCATTGCCACCTGCCGCAATTGTTCCGTCAGATAAAGGCGTGCAGGTACGTACCTTAGAGCCAAGTCCTTTGTCTTCCGCATATGTCACATAGCTTCCGGATGGATCAACCTCGATCAATCCATGTCCATATGTACAGATCCACAGATGATCCTGCGAATCCCTTTGGATACAGCGCACCCGGAGTCCGTCAAGCTCATTGGTCAGGCTGTTTTCCAGCCGCGTGTAATCCACAAGGCGGATAATGTCCAGTCCGGAATCGGTTCCGGCATAGAGGCAGTGATTCCAAAGCGCTGTAGTATTGACAACCTTGCGTTCCAGTCCTGCTTCCGCGTAGAGATCCGTAAAGGGGGATTGCGACATGCGCAGGAGCCCGTGCCTGCTTGAAGCAAACCAAAGATTCCCCTGATAGTCTGTCAGCATATTTTGAATTGAATTGTTGAACTCTCCCGTCTCAATCTTGCTGAAGAGTCCATTCTGGGACAAATATCCGATTCCGCTGTCCGAACACAGACAAAGTCCGCCTTCTTCCGTTTCCTGAATCCTGTTGATCACAGTGAGCGGCGAACAGTCAAGCTCGCTCTTCTTAATGAGGCTGTCCTGTTCCACAGCAAAGATCTGCATATGTCCGTCAGAGGTTCCCGCATAGAGCCTGCCATTCTCTCCGAAGTTTGCCGAAGTAAAGCTTCTGTTTTCCGGAAGGCGAACCTTGTCTATCACCTCCCTGTTTTTCAGCAGGTACAGGAATCCGTCCGCAGTCACTGCCGCAACATGGCCATTCAGATCTGCAGTGAGCCCGGTTGCAAAATTGACATCAGTGACCTTGTCCGACGCCTCCAGCCCCATCTTCAGGGAAAATACCATCAGGCTATCAGACGTACCAATATAGTATTCTCCATCGCTGCACTGGACAATGCACCGGACTGAATCAGACGGAAGACCGTCTTCCATATTCATTACATTGGCGACCTTTTCGTGTATGGCGATCACCAGTCCATTGTCATTTGTCCCGATCCAGAGACGTCCTTCCTCATCCGCAAAAAGGCAGTTGACAGTTCTAACCGCCTGATATTCCTTCATCAGCTTAAACTCTGTTCCATTGTAGCGGTACAGGCCCGCATAGGTGCCAATCCAGAGAATACCGTCATTGGTCTGCGCAATATCGTTGGCATGACCACACTGCAACCCATTTTCCCTGTTAAAGACCTTCTGCACATATGACGTGCTAAGCTCCGGCGCTGCAAGCACGTGGGTACCATTTGACAACAGTAACGCTCCGGTCAGCAGCATAAGCGCTTTCCCTGCCTTTGCGCGGGTCTTAACATGGTCCCTGCAATAATGATAAAAACGAATTCCCAGATACAGTGATACAAGAGCCACAGTCTTGTCCAAAAAATCGAGATACAACTCCCCGATCATTGTTCCAATAACAGCGGGAAAACCGTTCTCAACAAGATAATCCCGGACACCGTCTCCCCATGCATTTCCTGTGGAGCCATGAAAGAACAGCATATTCAGTGTTGTGGAGATACAAACGGATACCATCGTGACACATCCCGCCACTGACATGGAGTGAAAGAATGTTCTGAGATATCCCTTCCTTGCCAGAATTCCAACGCTCAGTCCAATAGAAAAACTGGTAATGGCATATATTAGAGAACTGGAATCTTCAATTGAATAGATGATATTTCCAGTCGCGCCGACGATCGCCCCACTCCACGGTCCAAGGATATAGGCTGCAAGGACAGTGCCGAATGCATCCATCCAAAGGGGCAGGCTGTAATTGTCTGCGATTTTTTTCCCTGCATAATTGATCAGGATACAGAGCAGGACTGTCAGGATTGTCTTCAACATTTCTCTTTTTGTGTGTTGTTTTGCCAATGCTTGATCTTCCAAATGTATCTCCCCTTTATCAAGGCGGTTTTTCAGCCGTCTTTTCAGTTCTGACTTTCAGCTGTCAATCCATCCGGTTTTATGAAAACCGTTACCGGCAGATTGTTTATTTTGATCTCTAAATGTCAATCATCAGCGTGTGCATATTCATAAAATGCCGCCTCATGGTTCCATGGGCGACATTTTGGTAATGATATCATGTCACCTGCAGGCGACATGTCTGTGTTCACAAAATAACGCCTCACGCAAGCTTGATCGTTACTTTGCTTACTATATCATATCTGTACTTGTTTCGCAATAAGAAATAACATAAAATCCACATTTTCTACATCACTCCAACCTGTATGACGATCTCCTGCGCGATCTGAGAGAGAGGCACCACCTGATCGGACAACCCTGCTTTCGCCACACTTTGCGGCATGCCGTACACAGTTGAGGTTGCTTTATCCTGGGAAATGACATATGCCTTCCATCTTTCCTTGAGATGTTTGATCCCTTCGGTTCCATCCGCGCCCATTCCTGTCATGACAGCGCACACAATATTATCAAATGCGCAGTCCGCAAGGGATTCGTACATATAATTGGCGCTCGGCTTAACGCCTTCCCTGGCGGGCTGGTCTGTATAGTGAATGGTATACTTTCCCGATGAACATTTTTTTATATTCAGGTGGCTGCCGCCGCGGGCGATATATACCTGACCCTTTACCAATTCCTCTCCCTCTTCAGCCTCCTTTACAGAGATCTCACTCATCTGGTTGAGCCTTTCAGCCAGAGACCTGGTAAAGCCCTTCGGCATATGCTGCACGATCAACACCGGCGCGTTCAGCTTGGCTGGCAGCTGCGGGATCACAGAATGCAGCGCTCTTGGACCTCCTGTTGAAATCGCGATGGCAACAATAGAGGTTCCGGAAACATGTACCGGATGCTTTTGGACAAGATCTACAACCTTTGCTGTCGTGACATGGTCGTCTACAATCTTATGTACAGATTCAAATACCGGCGGCTTGCCCTCCGCAACAACCTCAATGTGGTGGAGCATTTTCTTTCTAAAGGCGTCATTCCTGCATTCCAGCGCGTTCTTAGGCTTATGGATAAAATCGAGCGCGCCCAGCTCGAGCGCCTCCAGCGTGACTGAGGCTCCTTCCGAGGTATCCGTGCTGGACATCATCACCTTGACAGGAATGCGGTTTTTCCGAATCTCCTTCAAAAGCTGAAGACCGCTCATTTTGGGCATATGTACATCCAGGATTACCGCATCATATTTTTTCTTACGCAGCAGTTCAAGCGCTTCCACGCCGTTCGTCGCCAGATCAGCTACCTGCATCCGTGGATCGCTGTTGATGATATCTGTCAGCACGCTGCGAAAAAGGGCGGAATCATCTACAATCAATATCTGCTTTTTCATTTCAATCTCCTAAAAAATGGTTCCTTCAAACATAAAAAATGTGAGTACAATTTGTACTCATTTCAGGTTCAGGCAG
>CAMHJT010000080.1 GCA_946185495.1 uncultured Clostridiaceae bacterium
CTCTGCTAAAAATGCAGCGATATATGGTGTGATCGGTTCAGTTCGGAATGGTAAGGATGTGCTTAAAGGGAAGAAGGATATCGACGAGGCAGTTCTGGATACTGTGAAGGGTACGGGTGAGGCATTTGTGAGCTGCGGTGTCGGTAAGGCTGTGTCTGTGGCTGTGACGGTAGCTGCGTTGTCCGTTCCGCTTCTAATGCCATATGCGAAACCATTGGGCATGGCTGCAGGATATGTGAGTGAAAAGGGGGTCGGAAAGGTTTTCGGCTATGTTGGCAAAAAGGCGGATAAATGGCTGAGTAAAAAGGCAGTGGAGGGATTGATGGACATGGGCGGTCAGTACGCATATCTGAAAAAAAATGGATTGATCTGAGAGGGCTGCAATGAGATGCGCATCGATCTATTGTTTTTACACACTTTTGAAAATTCATCCGGTTTAGGAATATGCTATACTTGCATCATACGAAAGGAGGTGAGAGCCATGTGGAATAACGTGAAGATCGTGTTGGGAGCTGTTGCAGGTATTGTTGGAGGAATTGTGGAAATTGTGCACGCAGTCAGGGAGTAGGTTTCATTTAGACAGTTGTTTTATATGAGAGAGGTGATTACTATGATAGACAAGTTTTTGGCAATAGCTGGAGGAAGCATCGCAGTAGCGAACGGGGTTTGGAATCTGGTAAAATTTTTCGGCAGACTGTAGACTGTAAACCGCTTACTGACGACCTGGGCTTGCCCGGGTCGGATCATTAAAGAAGGGGAGGGACTCCTTCTATTTTTTTGTCTGTAAAATCGGTACCTGTTTCAGTGGATGCCGTCTGTGTAAGTATTTGGTAACTACTCAGCAGGTCTGCGCATTCACTGCGCAGACCGTGCCAAAACAGTATATTTTGCCATGCAGCGGGTGAATTAGGATGCGTCAGCTTCACCCGCTGCGTAACTGCTCAGCACCTGCTGAGTAGTTACATTATCTGGTTTGGGGCTATTCAAGCCAAAGGGTTTATGATAGTATAGATATTGAAACAATCGTGGTAACTGCGCAGCACCTGCTGAGTAGTTATCAATCGTGAGAAATGGAGGAAACGATAGATGGATAATATACGAAAAGACAACGATTTTTATTCGATATTGCGCTTCGTATATCTATACAGGGTTTTCGATAGGCCGCAGCTTGCCGACTTGCTGGGAGTGGACATAAGAGTGCTAAAAAACCAGACGGGGAAATTAAAGGATTTGTTTGCGGACAACTATACGATTCGTTGTGAGAACGAAAATCCGGTCATGAAGGCAGAGAGCGAAGAAGATTATATATCCGTTCATAAGCTTTGGGAAGTATATGGCTCGCAGCAGCAGACGGGTAATATGACTAAAAGCGCGGAACAGTATGCACGTTTTTTGTATGGAATTGATAAGCAGAAGGATAAGCTGACACCTGATAAGCTGATTAAGCTGGTATTTGAATACTATGTATTGCCGTTCATGAACGAGAAATTGTCTGTAAAACGCAGTCGTGCGGGCAGCCAACCGAAAAAAGGCAGTGAGGAGAGGGACGACATTTCTTCTGATCAAACAATGGAAGCCGGAATAAACGAGCCTCGACAGATGAGCAGTAAGGAGAATGATCATCCTGCTGAGAATGAGATCAACGATATTTCATCTGATTCGACGAAAAAAGCCAGAATTAAAGAACTTAAGCATATGGGTGTCGTGAGGACTGCATCAAGCAGTCTGTTGGATCTGGAGCTGGAAAAACGGTTGAGAAATGAGGAGATCGATATCAATTCATTTTACGGTTTCTTGTGTTACAGCTTGGCTTTTTTGCATCCATCCATATATGGCCATGAGCTGCTGAGGCTGGTCAGTCGGATCGCGAAAGAGAAAGGAATTGATCCGATAGAGCCGTATATCAAATATATGGGATACCAGGCCCAGTCCATACTTTCCAATGAGAAATGTATGGATATCATAGATTGTATACATCATACAAAAATGCTGACATTTAAATATCAGGAAAACGAAGATACGAGTCTTCGATATGATGAGGCGCAGAAGAATAAACAGCCGATAACAAATGTTCTTCCGTATAAGATGATATATGACGTGCAGTATGGCCGTTATAATATGATCGCGATGGATCTAGATAAGTATGGGTTGACCAGGGATCCTAAAGGGTCAATGAGGAAATTCCGTGTGGAATACATGGAGAGATTGTCACAAAAAGAGACAAGAAAATATAAAAAACTGAATTTAGATTCTTTAAAGAAAAAGATGAATAGAGCATATCGGGAGTGTTATGATGGAACCTGGGCGGGCAGGGGGACTGAGGATGGCAGATATAGAAAAATTGTATTTCTAAGGTGCTTTCCTGATGGAACATCCCCGGAGAAGAGAGATTACGATTGGCATTTTCCATGCAAATATCAGGGATATGACGAGAATGAACATACATACTATATTATAGTCCCTGATTATCGGGACATAAAGCCATGGATCATGGAACATACGGTACCTGACGGTAAGGGGGGCTGGTTCGAGGTTGTGAGAGAAGAGCTGGTGGAAAGGGATGGTGATACATGGAAAGAGGTTGCTTGTGGGGACGAGCCCTCAAATGATCTGCTTGATGATCTGAGGGATACATTTGAGACGATGGAAAGATATTATAGCACAGAGGCTGATCAGTGACGGTATAGGGGATGTAGATATGAAATACAGTGAGAAGTATAGGGCGCTGCGTATGATCAGTGAGATACAGGAGTACAAGCGTGATTGGAATGAGTTAGATCTGATTGACAAAAATACCAGAAAACCCATGGATCACAGTACGTTGGGATGCTATCGCAACGCAATAAAATTAGAAGAAAAGGAGACGGTTCCGTTCTGTACAACAGAGGGAGAGAGAAATTATATCGCGCAGATGTTACGCATGCCGGAAGCAAAGGTGTTTTTGGATGATGGGATGTGGGAGGCGCTCAAATCATATGACGGGAAGCCGGATATTGAACTTGCAGGTGTAAAAAACAGAAAGGCGCTAAAACCATATGGCGGGAAGCCGGATATTGAACTTGCAGGCGTAAAAAACATAAAGAAGTTCAAGGAGAAAGAAATCGATAATATGAAACTGGTCCGCAGGATCATGGATCATAAAAAGGATGTAGATGTCTTGAATAAGAGTGATAAACCTTTGAAAGTAGATGCGCTTGTAGATAGATGCCTGAATTGCTGTTTTTATTATCATTATAAGACGCGCGATAGAAAAACCTTTGAAGGGATTGGATTTCCAATCGGCATTCAGGTAGACGTGCTTTCGCATAATTGGTATCTGGATGTTTATAGTGTATGGCCACAAGATAAGAATAGGAAGCCTGACAGGTTTCACGCAAGGGTGAGCAGGTTTGAGCAGCTTGCGTTATATGAGGATGATAAGACGCATGAGGAGATGTACGAGGGTCTGCGGCGTTTTCTGGAGGAGTATTTGAAAAGCAAGGGCAATGCAGATCAGATCAAGACCGCGAAAAAGCTGATAGAATCAATAGTATATGGGGATAA
Source organism: uncultured Clostridiaceae bacterium (assembly GCA_946185495.1). Taxonomy (GTDB): domain Bacteria; phylum Bacillota; class Clostridia; order Lachnospirales; family Lachnospiraceae; genus CAG-590. The sequence goes on from CAMHJT010000080.1 coordinate 3,544, forward strand.
GGGGAATATGGTTACGGAGGATGGGGAGCGCCCATATAAGGTACTTGTATATGTCCGTAACATGTTTGGCGCTCCGGACAGGGCAGCGGCAGCATTTTCCCGATATAAACGGGAGATCAGTCTTGAGGAGACGGAGATTTTCACTGGAGAAAAGGAGGAAGTTCTCTGTTTTCGCATATACTATTTTGAATGGGAAAGGGATGACATTCTGAGAACGGTCATTTCTTTGGGCAAATTTGCGTATGTCAGGAAGTTAACGGAAAGTGATTATCGCGGAAAGCTGGAAGAGATTGAAAAAGAAAAGAATCCAGAGGAGACGGAAGCATATAAAAAACAAAGGGATCTGGCGATTAAGGAGAGCGAGGAGTTTGTTAGCCGGCTGATGGGTGTGATCGCGCGAGGCGTGCAGGCATATTCCTAAGAGGAAAACGAATGTAACGCAGGTTGTATTATTGATGCACCAACCCGGCAAGCATCTGCCGTGCTTGCAGGAGCAGATATTTGCCGGGTGCAGGAACATGGAGCACGAAGTGCGGAATGTTCGCAGGTGCCCTTTTTCGGGATTTTGAATCAGGAGTGTAAAAAGACTGTACCTTACACACAGGAGGGGTACAGTTTTTTTGTGCGCGGATCACAGGGCGCTAATATTCCACACTTTTGATTTTTCGGTTTTCTGTGATCTGTTGTATCATAACACTATCGACGGTATTCACGGGCAGGACAGCATCAAAGCGGATACATGGTTGAATGCCGGCGGAGGGAGAAAACATTCATGAGGGAACGGCAGCGTCAGGTATGACAGCTTTGGGTTGAGCGATGGTCAGGCGGTTTGAAGAAAGGAGAATTCAAAATGATGATGGTTGAAGGGTATTTAAGAAAGGCATTTCCGATTTTGTGGTTGAACAAGGATGCGCGCAGGCTGCTGGCAATCAAACCGAAAGGGGTTCACCCGATCAAAAAGATGGTTTGGCGTAAAGGGTGCAGAGAACTGGTCAAGACATATCATACACTGGAGAGCGGAAAACAAGCGGGAAGACTGGTTGGCAACAAGAATCTGTCAGGATTCACAAAAAAGGCGATCGAACAGTTGAAGAATCAATATTAAGGAGGGGATTGCGATGGGAAAAAAACTTGGAGGAAATAAGGAAATTGACGGGGTAATTCTGGATATTGTAAAGCATACGATGGAGGCAGCTGCGAGTTACGGTGTCAGTAAGACTGTGGCTGTGACTATGACAGCGGCGGGGGCGTCCGTTCCGTTTCTGCTGCCAGTTGCGATACCATTGGGCATGGCTGCAGGGTGTGTGAGCAAAATAGGGATCGGAAAGCTTTCGGCTATGTTGGCAAAAGGCGGATAACTGGCTGGATAAAAGGGCAGTGGAGAGATTGATGGCCGTGGGGGCCAGTACGCACATCTGAAAAACCGTGGACTGATCTGAGAGGAGGCAATACATATGGGAAGAACAAGACTGATAATGCTATCGATACCGCTGGGGTTTATGTTAATTATGATAATGAGGGGGGTAACGCTCTATATTGCGCCGATCCATCTGAAATTAACGGCGACTGATGTCAGTATGTTGACAGCAGCATTATGGTATGTATGGTATGTGATCCGTCCGATCGAAAAACGGGATGATACTTACTTTTTGTTAAATGGTTACTATCTCATTCCTGTTGAGATATGCATAATTGCGTCTCTGGCACAATATCACCCGTACTTTGTGCTGGGACTGCTGGTGGTTCTTCTGCTGGGAGCGGTTGTGATCTGTATTGCGATGAAAAAAAGATATGAAGATCAGGGGGAGGATGGCATCCGTGAAGAAAAGAAGAAAAGTGCGAGACAAACGGCAGTGTTGATGTGGGTATGCTGCGTGATGGGGGTTCCCTCTGTTCCGGCACTGTTTCTGTATGATCTGCGTTCCCCTTCGTATGCCCTGTCGGCATCAGAGGTGCCCGGAGAGGAAGCCGGGATCCGGGAGGGGGATATGGGATTCGCAAAATCCCTGAAGAAAGAGGTATGGGAAGGCCTGGGAAGGGAGGAACGGCTGAAGGTTCTGCTGGAACTGCTGACGTATGAAAGCGGAAAGCTGGGAATAGATTGTCCTGACATTCGGACGAAGTGCCTTAGTAAAAACGTGCTGGGTCAATACAGTGAGGGCTGTAAAGAGATGCGCATCGATATAAAGGAGCTGGATCAATGCGGAAGCTACGAAGCGGTACTGATCATGCTTCATGAGCTGTTCCATGCCTATCAGCATAAGTGCGTGGCGGAGATCGAACTGACGGAGGATATGAAAAAGCTAAAGTATTTTGAGTCCTTGACCGCATGGAAAGAAAATGTGGAGCATTATGAAAATGGAATGAAGGATGCGATGCAGTATTTGAAACAGCCATTGGAGAGGGATGCCCAGGGATTTGCGGAGGAGGAGATCAAGCTGTATGAGAATTATTTCTGACCGGGCAGGAGGTGTGTTTTAATAACTGCTCAGCAGATGTTTTTACACACTTTTGAAATTCATCCGGTTTGGGAATGAGTTATAATAGCATCACACGAGAGGGGGTGAGAGATATGTGGAACAGTGCGAAGATCGTGTTGGAAGCTGTTGTGGGTATTGCTGGAGGAATTGTGCATGCCGTAAGGGAGTAGGTTTTACTTTGACAGTTGTCTTGTATGAAAGGAGAATGGAATATGAAGAATGTATTGGACGCAATAGTCGTTTTGAAGGATCAGAGTGGCGATATAATTGATATATTTGATAATCTTGTGCCTGATGGCATAGGCTTTGAAACATCTAATAGAGCGGTATTTGAAGATTTGGTGGAAGTGTTGAAAGCTGCGGCAAAATGGTTCTACAGGTAGCGTGGTAAGGGTGGATCCGCCGGGAAACCGGCGGAAATCTTCTTGGAGAAATTATGCTTTCTGCGGGGCAAGGAGATCAAGCACATACTCCTTAGTAACATTAAATTTCTTAAAACCCTCTCAATAATATCTTCATCAGAAGCACCATAATCCCGATAAGCCTTTATATCTGCCGGGTAGCTGTTTAAACAGATATGACCTCGCAGACTCCGGCTTCCGGCAGGGTCAGGCACAGATCATAACCGGCGCAATCCTGCCGGATACAGTCAGGCAGAAACATCTCCTTTATCAAACACCTTCTCCAGCCGGGCGGCCAGCGTTCGCATCTCATCATTTTCCACAAGCAGGTTATATTTTCTCAATTCATGGCGCAGGCACTCGGTCAGCGCGTAAATTCCGTGGTGTGTCTCAGGCTTGCCGGATCCGCCATGCGGGGTAACGGTATATTGGAACTGCTCCATATCCTCCAGCGAACGGGCGGCGGTGCATTTGATAAAAGCGCAGCTGCCCTCTCCTGCCACGGGCTGGCGGAACACATACACGCCGCAGCCATCGATATCTGAGGAGACAAGCGGCATAAATGGTTCGGGCTGCCTCTGCGTTTCGTAATACTGCGTAAATACAGGGCTGTCCGCATCCGAGATGATCCCGGCGTATATATAGGCGATATTTCCCAGGCTGTTTTCAAATATGGCGAGCCGCGTCTCCAGCCTGGCAAGCTCCTCCGGGCTGTCAAACAAAAACAGCACGACGGGATGGATGTTGCTGCGCGCGCAGATCGCGGACAAAAAATGCTCTGAGATCTCGAGCACAGCGCCCGGGTCTGAATTCCGGACACGTTTGATATAGGTAATGTCCATGTAATGCCTGCCGCGTTTTAAGTCACTTTTCTGGCCGATGTACGGCTTCACGGAGTAGGAACGGTTCTGGGTGCAGGAACGTATCACCTGCAGCAGGTTTGGTTCCGTGACCTCGGGAAGAAAGATTCCGTCAGAGGACGCGGCGTAACGGTACTGCAGGCACAGCTTCAGCTTGACAGGGATGCCTTTTCCGTCAAATACGGTAGTGGCGGGCATCGGCGTAAATTCGGCGATCTGACGCCAGTAATTGTCTTCGTTATACAGCCCCGGATATGTGACGGCATACAGGATGCCGTCATTTTCAAATCTGACGCAGAAGCGGAAGAACCTGTCGGAGGTGCCCGGTATGCTTATGGATTCATACTTTCCTGTTCCGTCAAGCGCGGTGAGCAGCGTGTCCTGATCCGGGATGGAAACGGTGTCCGGCAGCAGGGTTTTGATGTCGGAGAGGATGATATTTACAAATGCCCGCTTCCATTCCTGCTCGGTGTAACAGGTGGTGAGCATGAGCCGGTTCTGGTGAATGGTGTTCCAGCCCTTGCGCAGCCCGCTGTTTTCCGGCAGGGAGAGCAGGGTGGATTTTTCATGGAGGATGGTGAGCATGCTGTCGGAGGATGAGTTTTCAGAGACCAGTTTCTTGATGTTGTCTTGTGTGAGCAGGAGGCGCTGGGCGTCTGAGAGAGAAGATTCCCTCGCGTCCTTGTAGAGCAGGATGAGGACGACGATGGAATTGACATCGATGGAGATCCTGTCTTTAAACTGGTAGCTGTCCCAGATCCGGTGAGCGGAACCGCCGGAGCGGAACTCTTGTTGAGCCGCCGCCCTTGTCGCGTTGAGTGTGCCCGCCGGATCGTACAGAAGGTTTACCAGGGTTTCCTTGCGGAAGCGAAGGACGTACTTGGCAAAGCGGTAGGCATCTCCTCCGTCTGTGATGGCTTCACATTCAAAAAGGTTGGACAGGGGTTTTAAAAGCTCCTGGTCCGGCCAGGCTGAATTCACCACATGGTTGATCCGGAGGCGGAAATGTGCGCGGATCATGCGGTCCCAGTCGCACAGCGTGGATCTCTTGCTGTCAAAGAACCGGATCTCACCAAAATTTTCCGGGACATCCGTATACCGCGCAGGGTGGCGCTTGCGGGCATAGATATCGTAGGCGAGGTTTTCCAGGGTTGTGACGGTGGTGTCGTCGCACAGCTCCAGGGTGGCGAGGATGCTGTGGAAGCGCCGGAGGTATTCACCCTGGTTCTGCCACATGTTGTTGAATTTGTAGCCGTAGTCATGCTCGATCTCATGCCAGCCGTCGAAGCTGACCGTGCGCAGCTGGATCTCGAAGGTGCTGTCAATATATTTGCCCCGGATCAGAGAGGACAGCCTTTTTTTCAGGGAATCGCTGAGGCGGAACACGCCGTTGATGGAAATGGCGTTGAATTCCTGAGGCTGGAAGCTGACCCTGGTCCACTCGCCGTCAGGCGTAAAATGCCTGCGCAGCAGGTTTTTGAGGATCGGCATATCTTCTATAAAATAGATCAGGATGCGGAAGCCGAAAAGATCCTGGAGCAGGTGTCCGGAGTGGTACTTGAACGAGCCTGTGTCATCGGTGGCGGAGAGCTTTTTGGTCAGGGACGGGACGCTTTTTACCCTGGAATTGAGCCTGTAATAGAAGCCGCATTTGTCCAGCACAAAGGAAAGCTCCTTGTTAAGCTCTTCCAGAATGGAGGCAAGCTCTCTCTGGGCAGAGGGGGACTCCAGGTGCTTGACGGAGTGCGCCTCGATCTCCTGAAAACACTCCGGGGAGGCGGAAGCTGCTGACAGTACGAGCGAAGGCGACGCATCCTGACTGGATCCGGTATGGGAACGGGGGCTGAAATCATTTGTAAAGTCTGTCATTTGTTTTCTCCTCTATAAAAAATCATTTTCCGACGGCTTTCAGTATTCTCTGTAAAAATGCACATTCGGATACCTGTTATGTTCAGAATTGATACAATTATACCCTATTTTTGCTGTGACCGCAATCAAACGATAATAGACGGGAATGAATTGAAACATGAAGCCGATAGATTTTAAGAAAAAAACTTGACAGGCTATATATCCTGTTGTATATTTTACTGAGAAAGTTGTGGCGCAGCGTTTCAATCATGTTTTACCTCTGACTACCATTTTGTTGTCATCTGCGCCGTTGGATGTTGTAACCCGCTGTATGTTGATACTTGATTTTCGGGATGGCAGCAATCCGGCATTCATGAAACGATGATTGGAATGGCGTACAGAAAATAAAGATAAAGGAGATAGGAATTATGTTAGAAAAGATGAGAGAGATCATTGCCGAGCAGCTGAGCGTGGATGAGAGTGAGATTGAACTGACCTCTAATTTTAAGGAAGATTTGGGCGCAGATTCTCTTGATCTGTTTGAGCTTGTTATGGCGCTGGAGGAGGCGTATGACGTGGAGATTCCTTCAGAGGAGCTGGAGAATATTGCTACGGTAGAAGACGTGATCGAGTATCTGAAGAATCACGGCGTAGAAGCGTAATCTGCGTTGGAGAACCGGCTGCGAAGCATAGAGGATGACGGAAGCTGCATTGGGAACTGGACGGCCGGAGGTCAATAGGCGCTTATATGGGAGATCAGTGTATGCTGGTCTCCTTTTTCTTATGCGCGGGAGTGCGGCATTCATATACAGGGGGATAATGGCAATGGCAACATATGTGATATCGGATATTCATGGAAGATATGATAAATTGAATAAACTGCTTCAGATAATCGGCCTGAAGGATACGGATACCCTGTACATTCTGGGAGATGTGCTGGACCGGGGAAAACAACCCATAACAACGATCCGGAAGCTGATGGAAATGCCTAATGTGGTCTGCATTCTGGGGAACCACGAGCTGATGGCGCTGCCCTGCCTGGAATTCCTGATGCAGGAAATAACCGGGGCTTCCGTTGACAGGCTGGATGAGGACATGATAGAACAGCTTCAGGTGTGGCAGTGGAACGGAAGCCAGAGCACGATAGAGGAATTTGGGCAGCTGGACATGGCAGGGAAAAAAGCGGTCATCGAGTTTATCAAGGATTTTGAGATTTATGCGGAGGTGACGGCCGGGGGACGGAAATACCTGCTGGTACACGCGGGGCTGGGTGATTTTTCGCCGGAAAAGAAGATGGAGGATTATACGCTTCATGAGCTGGTCTGGGAAAGGGTGGATTATGAGACGCAGTATTTTGAAGATGTCTATGTCGTGACAGGGCATACGCCGACGCAGCTGATTGAGGGAAACCCGAATCCCGGCTACATATACAGGCACGATCATCATATTGCCATAGACTGCGGCGCCTGCTTCCGGGGAGGAAGGCTTGCGGCGATCTGCCTGGATACCGGAGAGGAATTCTATGCCTGAGCGGATAAGGGGGAAGGATATGCAAAGGGAGAGCAGGGGGACGGCGTAAAGGTTTTCCTGAAGGATGGCTGTATTTCTGCATGGAATGGGACAGGGCGGAAAACGGATTGGATGGATCATAATCGGATGGAGGAAAAGATGATTTCGGAGATAGAATCTAAATTGAAACAAGTAAGGACGAAGGAGGAGGACGTTAACGAGGGGCAGCAGATTTTTCACAGCATCATGCTGTTTGTGTTTGGCGGCGTGCTGGGCTATGTCTCGAAATGGCTGGATCTGCTGGAGTTAGACAGCGGGATCGGCTGGCATAGGGTTTTGGAACGCCTGGATCTGGCAAATGTGCTGTCTGCCCTTGCGGTCTGGATGCTGCTCTCGCTTGCAATCGCGGTTTGCTCCTCATCGCCGGCCAGGGCGGCCCTGAACGTGTTTTTATTTCTTGCGGCCATGTGTTTAAGCTACCATGTCTATACGATCCTGCACGGCGGATTCAACCCGCTCTCCTATATGATGGGCTGGTATATCCTCTCCGCGCTCTCCACACTGCTCGCGGCGGTGTGCTGGTACGGCAAAGGTGTCGGAACGCCGTCCGTTGTCATTGACGTGCTGATCCTGGCGGTGATGACCTGCGCCTGTTTTTCGGTCGGGCACTGGTATATCGGATTCCATGGCGCGCTCAATGCGGTATTCTATGCAGTCAGCGTCATTTTGCTGCACCGCAACGCGAAGTGGACTTCCATCAGCGTGCTGGGCGGGTTGGTGCTCGCGCTGGTGTTCTCGCCGTTTTTTCCGCAGTAGATCCGTGCGCGCGCGGCGGTTCTGTTCGCAGCAGAACCGCCATTTTGATTTTATGTACATTCAATCAGATGATAGGAACAACAGGTGAAAATAAAAACCAGTCTATCCCCGATGTCACGTTTATGGTTATGTTTAAGATTTTCTTAATTCTATGAAACAGGCCGTATTTGCGTGAAGGAACCTAGTTGACGAATATGGGAATTGATGATATTATTTTTTGTAGAAAAATGTCGATAACTGTCTGGCGGGATCAGGAACAATGCGGCTGTTTACAGGCAAGGATGAATCGGCACATAAATATCGAACTACTACAAACATAGCGGAAATAAGGTTGAATAAGGAGCTTCTCTATGAAGAAACATATAGATACCGCCCTGCTGTTTTGTTTGTGCAGCCTGGTAATTTGTTTTTCGCTGCCGGCTTTGGCAACCGGAGCCGGAGAGACGGCAGTCGCTGCAGCAGCCACAGAACAGACGGCAGCCGGCGTTACAGAGGAGCGCGCGGCCGCAGGAGAGACGGCGGCGGGCGTCACAGAGGAACGGGCAGCCGCAGAGGAGTCGGCAGCGGGCGTCACAGAGGAACGGGCAGCCGCAGAGGAGTCGGCAGCGGGCGTCACAGAGGAACGGGCAGCCGCAGAGGAGTCGGCAGCGGGCGTCACAG
>CAMHJT010000081.1 GCA_946185495.1 uncultured Clostridiaceae bacterium
TTTTCCCTGCCGTCCTTTTTACCGGTAAAGATGCAGCCGATATTGGTCTTGCCGACGGTGCGCGGTCCGAGGGTTGCGGGATCCGGCAGCAGCGCCTTTAAAAACTGGATCGGGACGATCTGGTGCCCCTCATATTCGATGGGCTCAGTGGAGAGCATGCCCACGTTCTCCAGGCATTTCATATGGGTGAGGTAGCTCTGCCCGAATGTCATGAAGAAACGGATCCTCTGTACCTCCGGCAGGTTTTTCGCCAGGGACTCAATCTCCTCGTGATGCAGCAGGTACATGTCCTTCCTGCCCACCTGGCTGAAATTGTATTCCCTCTTGATGCTCATGGCCGGAACCTCCACCCAGTGGCCGTCCTCCCAATAGGAACCGGGCGCGGATACCTCCCGCAGGTTGATCTCCGGGTTAAAATTCGTCGCGAATGGATAGCCGTGATCCCCGCCGTTGCAGTCCAGGATATCGATTGTGTCAATCGTATCAAATAAATGTTTCTTCGCGTAAGCACAGTACGCCTGTGTCACGCCGGGATCAAATCCGCTTCCGAGCAGCGCCGTAAGCCCCGCCTTCTCAAATTTCTCCTTGTAGGCCCACTGCCAGGAGTAATCGAAATAGGCTGAAAAGCCCGCCTCCTTACAACGCTTCTCATACACGGCGCGCCATGCCGGATCCGAGATATCCTCCGGCTCATAGTTTGCGGTATCCATATAGTTCACGCCGCATTCCAGGCAGGCGTCCATGATCGTCAAATCCTGGTACGGCAGCGCGATATTCATCACCAGCTCCGGCTGCACCCTGCGGATCAGCGCCACAAGCTCGTCAAGCTTGTCCGCGTCCACCTGCTCCGTTGTAATCTTCGTCTTTGTAGTGCCCTCCAGCTTTTCCTTCAGCGCATCGCATTTGGACTTTGTCCTGCTCGCAATGCAGATCTCCTCAAACACCTCGCTGTTCTGGCAGCATTTCTGAATCGCTACGCCGGCAACCCCGCCGCAGCCAATGATCAATACCTTTCCCATGTCGTCTCCTTTCTGTTTTCTCCACTCCAGGCAATTGCGAAACTCATAATGCAGATTGAGGCTCCCGGCAGGATATATGTTTTTTCGCCGGCATTAGGAACGTTGGCCAAGAAAAAATATATATCCTGCCGGGAGCCGACCGAAAAAGTACATTGTATCGCAAACGCCTATTCTCCACTCGCAACTGCCCAGCACATGCTAAACAGTTACAAAACATATGCATCACGCGCACAGGCCGCAAAGCATCTCCCGCACCAGCTTACAGGCCGCCATGGTGGAAATGCCGCTTGGATCATAATGGGGCGACAGCTCATTCATGTCGCAGCCCACGATCCGCAGCTTCCGGCAGACCAGCGTGGCAGCCCTGCGCAGCGCGTCAAAGCTGACGCCTCCCGGCTCCGGCGTGCCCGTCCCCGGAAATACGGACGGATCCATCACATCCAGATCCAGCGTGAAATACACCGGCACGCCCTGCAGCCGCTCCACCAGCGCTTCCAATCCCTCAAAATCAAAACGCCGCGTCTCCACATGCTCCCGTCCCCATGCAAATTCCTCCCGGTCGCCGGAACGGATTCCGAACTGGTAGATCCTTCCATCCCCGGCCAGCTCCTGGCAGCGCCTAAGCACGCAGGCATGCGACAGCCTGACGCCCAGATAGTCGTCCCTGAGATCCGCGTGGGCGTCAAAATGCACGACATGCACGTCCGGATACCTTGCCTGCACCGCGCGGAAGGCTCCGAGCGTCACCAGATGCTCCCCGCCCAGCATAAACGGAAGCTTCCCGTCCTTCAGGATCTCCGCCGCCCGCGCCTCGATCTGCGAAAGGCATACAGCCGTATCGCCAAGGGACAGCTCCAGGTCCCCGCTGTCCATCACAGGCATGTCAATGAGATCCAGGTCCTGGTACGGGCTGTAGCTCTCGATTCCAAAGGACTCCCTCCGGATCGCGCTGCTGCCGAACCTCGTCCCCGGACGGTAGGAGGTCGTGGAATCAAAGGGGGCGCCAAACAGGATCACCTTCGCCTCCCCGTATTCCTTGTCACATTCCAAAAATGTCTCCGTATTTTTTCTAAGCATCTCAATATCCTTCCTTCTCCACCCGTTTCAGCATCTCCTCCACATAGGCCGGAATATAGAACGCGCCCTTGTGCAGCATGGTCGTATAATACCTGCAGGCCAGGTTCCTCGCGTTCCAGCGCGCCTCGTCCAGATCCCTCAGGGGATGGTATTTTTTGGAGGCAAATCCAAACAGCCAGTGCCCGGACGAATAGGTCGGGATATGCGCCTGATACACCTTGCTGATCGGGAAGGATTCCACGATATTCCGGTGCGCGCGCTGGCAGGCTGCCGCGTCACTCTCGTAAAACGGGCTCTCATGCTGGTTCACTAAAATACCGTCCTCCTTCAGCGCCTTATAGCAGTTGCCGTAAAATTCCCTTGTGAACAGCCCCTCCCCCGGCCCGAAGGGATCCGTGGAATCCACAATGATCAGGTCATATTCCGCCTCCACGGAGCGGACAAATTTGAGTCCGTCCTGAAAATGCAAATGCACCCGCGGATCCTCAAACCACGAGGCTGTCTGCGGCAGATAGGTCCTGCATACCTCCACCACCTGCTCGTCGATCTCCACCATGTCGATCCACTCCAGATCCTGATACCGGGTAAGCTCCCGGATCACGCCCCCGTCCCCGGCGCCGATCACCAGCACCTTTTTCACGTCCGGATGTACCGCCATCGGAACATGGGTGATCATCTCATGATAGATAAACTCGTCCTTTTCCGTCAGCATCATGTACCCGTCCAGCGTCAGAAACCTTCCAAATTCCACGGATTCAAACACATCAATACGCTGAAATTCACTCTGCCCGCTATAGAGCTGCCTGTCCACACGGATCGACAGCCTGACATTCGGCGTATGTTCCTCTGCATACCAAAACTCCATCTATACCTCACTCCCTAAAAACATTGGTCTTTTAGACGTTTGCGAAACAATATACTTTTTTGACCGGCTCCTGGCAGGATCTATATTTTTTCTTGGCTAACGTTCCTAATGCCGGCGAAAAAACATAGATCCTGCCGGGAGCCTCAGTCTACATTTTGAGTTTCGCAATTACCTGCATTTGTTTCAATTTCACATCACCACAACATTCAGCCGTGTGATATCCGGGTCCTCCGGCCCTGTCATGCTGCAGCCCTTCTCCTTCGCGTAGGCAATATACGCAAGGATCTCCCTCGTGATCCGCTCCCCCGGTGCCAGGATCGGAATGCCCGGCGGATAGCACATCACAAACTCGCTGCAGATCCGTCCCTCTGTCTGCTCGATCGGCAGGGATTCCTTCCCCGCATAGAAGGCATCCTGCGGCGATACCGCGACCTCCGGCTCCAGATATTCCTGCCTCATCAAGCCGTTCCTGTCGGCCTTTCCAAACCGCCTCCGTATCTCAGCCAGCGCCGAAACCAGACGTTCCACCTCCTGCTTCCGGTCACCGATGGAAAGGTACGCCAAAAGATTGCCCAGATCCCCGAATTCCACCTGGATCTCATACTCGTCCCGCAGAAGGTCATAGACCTCGATGCCTGCCAGGCCGATATCCAGCGTATTGACCGCCAGCTTGGTCACGTCAAAGGCGTACACGCTGTCCCCGTTGACCAGTTCCTTGGAAAAGGCATAGTACCCGGGGATCGCGTTGATCTCCTCTCTGGCGTATTCCGCAAGGCTTACCACGCCGGCAAAGGCTTCCTTTCCCCGAAGGGCCAGGTTCCGCCTGGAAATATCAAGGCTTGCCATCAGCAGATACGAACCGCTGGTCGTCTGCGTCAGATTGATGATCTGCCGCACGTATCCCTCCGAGACTCCATTTCCGATCAGCAGCATGGAGCTCTGGGTGAGGCTTCCGCCCGATTTGTGCATGGAGACTGCCGCGATATCCGCTCCCGCCTTCATAGCGGAAACCGGAAGCCCTTCCCCGAAATAAAAATGGGTGCCATGCGCCTCGTCTGCCAGGCACAGCATGCCGTGGGAATGTGCAAGAGCCACGATCGCCTTCAGATCCGAGCAGATCCCGTAATACGTGGGATTATTGACCAGCACCGCCTTTGCGTCCGGGTTCTGCAAAATCGCAGCCTCCACGTCCTGCCGCTTCATTCCCAGCGGAATGCCCAGCCGGTCATCGCAGTCCGGATCCACATAGACCGGAATTGCCCCGCACAGCACCAGGGCACCCATGACGCTGCGGTGCACATTGCGCGGAAGAATGATCTTATCCCCCCGCTTCACAGTGGACAGCACCATCGCCTGCACAGCAGAGGTCGTCCCTCCTACCATCAGAAACGCGTGTGCCGCGCCAAAGGCCTCTGCCGCCAGCTCCTCCGCCTCACGGATCACCGAAACCGGATGGCACAGGTTGTCAAGGGGCTTCATGGAGTTGACATCCATGCGGACGCATTTTTCCCCCAGAAGCTCCCGAAGCTCCGGATTTCCCCGTCCCCTCTTGTGTCCCGGCACATCAAAGGGAACCACCCGTTTCTTTTCAAATTCCATCAGTGCCTCATAAATCGGCGCGCGCTCCTGTGAACTGCTCATTTTCTTTCTTCCCCTGCCACAGCACCTTATTTCCTTCCCGCGCCACGGCATTTCCTTTCCTCTTTCCTGGCGCACCCTGTTTCCTGCACGGCGCGCCGCCTGTCACTACTTATCTTAAACCGTTAGAATGCACAGGCCTGCAAAACAGTCACTGCCACTCATCATATACATTCCGGCCGCTGAAGATCTCCATCATCTCCTGCCGCAGGTTCTTCCGGATCTCCTGCCGGATCTCCGGCGGAAATTCATCCACATTGGTGTGGAATAGATAATTCTCCAGCTCGATCTCCTTCACGATCATCTTCGTGTGGAACAGGTTGGCCTCATATACATTGATATCTACCGCGTTGTACCGGTCCCGGATCTCTGGATTGATGAAATCCTGGATGGAGGTCATGTTGTGATCCAAAAAGCATTTCCTGCCATTGACATCTCTTGTAAACCCCCTGACACGGTAATCCATCGTGATAATATCCGAATCAAAGGAGCCGATGAGATAATCCAGCGTGGACAGGGGCGTGATCTTGCCGCAGGTCGCCACATCGATATCCACCCGGAAGGTCGCAATGCTGGTCTCCGGATGGTATTCCGGATAGGTATGCACCGTCACATGGCTTTTGTCCAGATGGGCCAGGCGGGTACTGCCCACCGGGATCATGGAATCCTCCGCGATCAGGATCGTGACAGAGGAGCCCTGGGGCTCATAATCCTGATAGGAAATATTCAAAATATTGGCTCCGATCATGTCCGTCAGGGTGCGCAAAATTTTCGTCAACCGCTCGGAATTGTACTGCTCGTCTATATAATCGATATAATCCTTCTGCTCCTTCGAGGACTTCGCATAGCATACGTCATAAATATTAAAGCTGAGCGCTTTGGTCAGATTGTTAAAACCATAGAGCTTCAGTTTCTCGCCCATCCTGTTATCCTCCTGTCCTTTTTCCGGCAGGCAGCCCCCTTAAACATAGAAGGAAAATCCGCCGAACATCTTAACGATAAACTAGGCTGAGTATACTGTAAATTGCGGGAACTGTCAAGCTTTTTGCCCCTTCCCGCGACAGGCATTCCCTTCGGGTAACAGTGCACCTTTTAACCAGTACACAGGCTGCCAAAGGATAATTTATCTGCAACGGAGGGCTATTCGCGAACGCCGGTTGTGTCCTTGGTGAGCTGACGAAGGAAGCGAGCCTGGTGCCGCTGCGTGAGCAACTAAACGCATTGCCTGAGACCTTAGCGAGCCCAGGCCAAAGGTGCAGGGCAAGCTTAGTTCGAAGGTATGCTTTAGCTCATGCCCGGAGTGTAAATGAACTATCCGCAGGGAGCCGTCCGGTATGTAACAGATTCGTCAAAGGGGGAACTACCTCCTGCCCTTCTGTTTGCTTCCGTCACAGCCGCAGGCCTTCCCGCAGCTTTCCGCCATGGGACAGCCGATACACGCGGTTCCCCTCTTTTTTTCTTTATAAATGTGACGACACGCCGCTCCCACCGCGCCTGCAACAGCCAGCGCCACGATCAGGTTCGCCATAATGCTTCCCCCTTCTTTCCAAAGTACAAATAAACTATCCTCCGGGAGCCTGTGTATCGGCTAAAGGGTGAACTATCACCAGAACAGCAGAATCCCATCTCCTGCCTCCTTCCACACGCTTGACAATCATCTCAAAATATGCAACAATCGGTAAATACTCAGCGGGTCTGCGCTTTCACCGCGCAGACCTGCTGAGTAGTGACACACAATTTACAGTTTAAGGCTGCTATCCACAGAAAGGAGATGCGTCCCCATCACCATGACGACCTGGGGCATTATCCTGCTGGTAATGCTCTGCACAAGTACCCTATTGTGTATCTTCACATACCAAAAAATAAACAAGCTGACCTGCGGAATCTTATCTCTTGGGCTCTGCAGCCTCCATCTGCTGATCATCCTCTTCTCCGAGATCGTGATGGCAGCTGGCAGCCCCCAGGGTAGCAAACCGTACTCTGCAGCGTTTTTCATCCTGCTGCTATGCCTGACCGTGCCCGTCCTGCCTGTCATCGGCTTCCTGCTGGCCATTGCGGAGCTTAGCATAAAATCCCGAAATATCCCCGCCGGCATCGCTGGAATCCTGTTCCACCTCGCCGTCGTGGTACTCGGGATCCTATACGCTTTCTCGAAAGCGCTGTTTTATCTGGAAGGAATTGGAAGCGCCGGGGCATAATCCTACGCGTTCCTCGTCTGCGCCTCCTTCTGCTTCTCCTTTTCGAGTCGCTCCACCTGCTCCTTCATCACCTCGCGCGCCCACAGCACATTGATGTAGGCGAAGCCCTCCGGAAGCATCTCATCAATAATGCCCGCAAGCTTGCCCTTCATCTCATCATACATATCCATGTTGATATCCATCATCAGCGGCTGGTTCATTCCGGCCAGCAGGATCACCCAGCGATATTTGCCGTCCTTCTTCTGGTCAAAATAAATGCCTATGATGTCCCTGTCCTTTGCCACACTCTGCTTGATCATCGGCGCGTAGAGCATTTTCATGATCTCGATGATCCGGTCGTCAAATCCCTGCTCGAAGATAAATACCTTCTCCCGCAGCTCATTATCTGTGCGCACAAGCCTGTACCTGTACCCGCCACGCGCCAGGCGGAGCGTATTGTCCGTCTTTAACCGCTCCTCGTATTCCGCGATCACCTTCTTGTCCTTCGGCTCCATGCCGGGCACAAACCAGATCAGATATTTATTCTCCAGATCATTGTACTGGCACCGGTAGGCGATCGGGAAAATAATGTCACAGTCATCGCAGTGAACCTTAAAAAACATATTTTTTAAGACTTTTTCCTTCTCCTCCTTGTCATATGGGGATTCAATCACATCCCACATGCCGATCTCGATCTCCTTTTTGCACTTGGGACAATATACTTTTTCTCTTCTTATCTCTGCCATTTTTTTCTCCTCTAAAAACGCTAGTTTCGTCTGTCGATATCCGGCTCCTCTATAAACCATAGTTTACAGGTGTTTGCGAAACGCTGTACTTTTTCGACGAGCTCCTGGCAGGATATATATTTTTTCCCGGCTCACGTTCCTAATGCCGGGAAAAAACACATATCCTGCCAAGAGCCTCAGTCTACGATTTGAGTGTCGCAATTACCCGCCATCAGTTGGAGGATACAATCCCCTTCTCCGCGTCCATGGTAACGACAGCGCCGGATTTCAAAATATCCGTCGCGTTCGCAGCGCCGAGTATCACAGGAATATCCAGGCTCAGCCCCACGATCGCCGCATGGGAGTTGTGACCCTCATTCTCTACAATGATACCGGAAGCCTGCCTTAACTCATCCATAATATCGTTGCTGGTCTCCGGCAGCACAATGATATCCCCTTCCTTGAAATTATTGATGATATCAATGTCCTCCTTGCCCACACACAGGCTTGAGGTGGCGGTCCGGTTGTTCACGCCGCGCCCCTTCACAAGAATGTGTCCGACCACATGCACCTTGATCAGGTTGGTCGTGCCCGATACGCCGATCGGAACGCCTGCCGTGATCACGGTGATCTCTCCCTGCCGGACATATTTCTTTTTCTCCGCCTGTTCAATGGCGTGTTCAAACAGATCCTCCGTATTGTTCTTCTCCTCCACCATCAGCGGCAGGACGCCCCATGAGAGATTGAGCTGCCTCCAGACATGCTCGTAGGGGGTACAGCCGATGATCGGGCAGGCCGGACGGTACTTGGAGATCATCCGCGCCGTCTTGCCGGACTTTGTCACCGTCACGATCGCGGCCGCGTTCAGGTCCAGCGCCGTCGTACAGGTCGCATGCGCGATCGCGTTGGTAATATCCGGATTGACCAGGCTCTCCCTGTGGTGGAACCTCTCCACAAGGTCAATGTCCGCCTCTGTCCGCTCTGCGATCCGCACCATGGTCTTTAACGCCTCCACCGGATAAAGCCCCGCCGCCGTCTCCCCGGACAGCATGATCGCCGAGGTGCCGTCATAGATCGCGTTGGCCACATCCGTCGCCTCCGCCCTGGTCGGTCGCGGATGCTTCATCATGGAATCCAGCATCTGCGTCGCGGTGATCACGATCTTCTCCGCGTTGTACACCTTGCGGATGATCATCTTCTGGATGGAGGGCACATCCTCAAACGGAATTTCCACGCCCATGTCCCCTCTGGCAATCATTACGCCGTCGGACACACGGATGATCTCGTCGATATTCTCCACGCCCTGCATGTTCTCAATCTTCGCGATGATATTGATGAAATTGCAGTTATGGCTGCTCAGGACATCCCGGATCTCCAGAATATCCGCCGCCGTCCGCACAAAGGACGCCGCGATGAAATCAAAGCCCTGCTCGATTCCAAAGATGATATCCTCCCTGTCCCGCTCGCTGACATAGGGCATGGAAAGCGGCACATTCGGTACATTGACGCCTTTGTGGTTGGACACCCTTCCGCCGTTCTCCACCACGCAGATGATCTCTGTCTCCGTCACCGTCTCCACCCGAAGAGCGATCAGCCCGTCATCGATCAGAATCCGGTTGCCGGCCTTCACATCCCCCACCAGCTCCTTGTAGGTGATGGACGCCCGCTCCGCGTCTCCCATCACATCTTCCGTGGTCAGGGTAAACTCCTGCCCCTTCTTAAGTTCTACGCCTCCGTCCTGAAAATTTCCCAACCGGATCTCCGGTCCCTTCGTGTCCAGCAGCGCCGCCACCGGCAGTCCCAGCTCCTCCCGGATCCGTTTCACGCGCTCCAGATTCCTCCTGTGCCCTTCATGATCACCATGGGAGAAATTGAATCTTGCCACATTCATTCCCTCTATCATCAGCTGCCTGAGTACCTGATCGTCCTCCGTCGACGGTCCCAGCGTACAAATGATCTTCGTTCTTCTCATATCCCGTCCTGCCTTTCCATATTCTATTCCGTAAAACAATGTAATCAGTATATCATAAAAAGAGCGTCCTTTCAATGACACATCTGCTTCTCACACCACTAATATTTTTAGGAAAAACGGCTTAAAAATCACTAAATTTATTAAAATTTATTTAAGTTTCCGTTTTTATTCTCTCTTGTCGGATCCTCCAAAACGGGAAAGACAATCCTTTGTGAAAAAGTAATCGGATTCGATAAAATTTTAGAGATATCCGGAGCAGATCTAAATGAGGACACTGATTTTTGGAAACTCATCGCAACAAAAGCTGGTTTGTCATACGTAGGACAGTTCACTTCAGGAAAAATGATTCCCGAAACCAATGATAACTACGCGAAAGCTTTTTCCCTGACAAAAGATAAGATCATTGACTATTATTGTAAACATAATCTGATTCTGGTCATGGATGACTTCCACTACACCATAAGAAAAAAAGATTTAAAAAGGGAAATAGGTTCTGACATCACACATAACAAGTTCAAACACATCGTATTTATATATCTATGACAAATGTCAACTGATAGAGAGCCCAAAAGCATTTAAGGTTGCATACGAAAATAAAACTGGTCAGAAAAAAATTCATATCATTATTCAAAGTCCTATTGATTTGTAACTTATTTCCGCTTTGCCTGCGTGCCAGCACGCAGCAAAGCCACTTTGCTCATTTTTCCACATGTCGCCTTCGGCTCCATGTGTGCATTCGCAAAATGTCTTTGCCTGCGTGCCAGCACGCAGCAAAGCCACTTTGCTCATTTTTCCACATGTCGCCTTCGGCTCCATGTGTGCATTCGCAAAATGTCTTTGCCTGCGTGCCAGCACGCAGCAAAGCCACTTTGCTCATTTTTTAACAAATTCCATATCTGTGATGGAGGGGGCGTCTTTATTTTTTTCGAGAAGATGAATTGCCTGTCCCGGCAGAAAATGGATCTCAAACGCCATATCCCCGTACTGGGCCTGCTTTTCAACGCTGAGCTGCTGCATCACCAGCCCCTCGAGGAAGGTGTCCTGCCTGCCCTTCAGCTGCTTTAAATCATAGCTGTCCTTCTGAGACAGGTGCACCAGAAAGGAGTATAAGTCCCCATTCCGATAGATTTCCCTGCCGAATTTGATCTCATAGATTGCCGTCAGTTCCCGCAGCGTCGTCCTGCCATGCTTCCAGAGCTGCTCCAGCAGCTCCCCGAAAAGCCTTCCGTAATTCAGGGCGATCCGCTGATCCTCGATCTCATCCGCAAACACATAGCTTTGCAGCTCCTTCTTCTCCCGCTTTTCATGGTAATCCCGCGTGTCCGGCCTGCTCTCCAGCATCCGGTCGATGCTCTCCACCGCAAAGCTCTTAGAAAGCCGCGGCATCAGCAGGGGCGCGACAATCCGCCCCATCTGCTCCGGGCAGTCCTGCTCCATGATCTTTTGCAGCGCGTCCCTGAAATGAAACACCGGGCGCAGCCTCCTGAGCTTCGCCCCCGCGATCATTTCGTCCGCGACCCTCTGCAGCTCAATGGTTTCCCGGATCAACTCCCCGTGGCGGGTGATCGTGCGTTTTAATTCCGTGTCGAGGCTGTGGATCCTCGAAAGCATCGCCGAATCCCCCTGATCCTTCCCCGTCTCCTTCCAGGCGGCGTTCGCTTTCTGAAAGGCCTTGTCGATCAGCTTCCGGTTCTTCTCAAACAGCCGCTGCTCCTCGTCAAACCATCCTCCAACCGTATCCATATACTCCCGGCAGGCCTTCGCGCCCGCAAAGACGTCATACCGCAGCAGGTCAAGCACCTCTTTTTTCTTCAGGATCAGCCGCCCCACCTCATTGTTGATCCGCCTGACCACATCGATGCCGCCCGAAAAATTCTCGGACCGGATCATTTTTTCCAGAAGAAGCTGGTTGACGGAAATATTGCTCTCCTCCTTGATCTCCTTCGTGTCGAGATAGAACTCGATCCCTTCCGCCGTCACATGATAAAGCACCACTCCGTCCGCGATGCGGCTGTCAATCAGCTTCACCCGCGCGGTCTTTTTCTTCTTCTCCTCCGGATCAAAATAGGGAAACGCAAACGCCTTCCCGTCATTCTTGATCTTGTCAAAAATATATCCGGCAAGTTCCTTTTCCTCCTCCGGCTGCTCCTTCAGCGCAAAGTCCCGCCTAAGGATCTCCAGCAAAAACACCTCATACTGGTCATATGTGACCTCCCGCTCATGAAAGCTGTTCTCATTGATCAGAAAGCGCAGGGTAGCCATCGTGATATATCCCATATCCAGGTCCGCGTACTTTCCCTCCTTGTACTGCGAAAACGCCGTGTCGCAGAGCACAAAGAAGGGATAAAATTTTTTCAGGTTGAGCATCCGCTCCCGGTGTTCGCTCATGATATCGTGAATCATGATATATTTTTCCGCCATCCATCTTCCTCCTGTCTGCCTTCCAATTCTTAGGCGCTGTCCCCCGACTATGCTTTCCCAAAACCGGATATAAAAAAAGAACCAACCCAATGTGCTTTGACATCAAATCGATTCTTCTAGTGGGCCGCCGGGGGCTCGAACCCCGCACACCCTGATTAAGAGTCAGGTGCTCTACCAAATGAGCTAGCGGCCCGGGCTTTTCTGTT
>CAMHJT010000082.1 GCA_946185495.1 uncultured Clostridiaceae bacterium
TCCGCCGAATGGTGGGCCACATCGCGCTCGGAATATTTTAATTGTTTCTCGGCAACGAGCTCAGGGAAGGTGTTTTTTAGAACCTCCATCACCATATCCTTAACCGCGCTATTTCTTCTAACATATGATCTGAACTTGCCAGAACT
Source organism: uncultured Clostridiaceae bacterium (assembly GCA_946185495.1). GTDB lineage: Bacteria > Bacillota > Clostridia > Lachnospirales > Lachnospiraceae > CAG-590. The sequence continues at coordinate 147 of CAMHJT010000082.1, forward strand.
GATATCCGCATTAAATGTACTTCTTTTTTCCAGTTCGTCAACAAATCTAGCTATCAACTGATCTCTGTTTGCAATCAATTTTTCCTTCTGCTCCTGATTCAGTTCCGACACTGTATTCATCCATGTTTCAAACAAAGCAGAATTAAACGGCTTTTTATCATTTGGACGTGCTTTAGAGATTCTTCTAAAGGCTAATTTGCCAAAAATGCGAACGCAGCATTCCAACGTATCAAAAAAAATAATTCTGTTTTCTTCAAAAAAACGATCTTCCTGCTTATTTAAATACTGCATCGTCTCACACAGATAAGCATCCAGCGTATGTGTTCTATATACTTCCTCTCCCATATATTTTATGGCAAAATATCGAAGTACCATTTCTCGATCCTGCATCCGGTCCGAAGGCACATCATAATCCGTGGCTTTTTGAAATTCATCACTTTCAGCAAATTCCTGCAGACACACTGTGGCTTTTCCCTGATATAGCGCATGTCTGATCTCCTGGGGCTCCAGCTTTAATCCCGGTGTGTTGATTCTCTTAAACAAACTATATTTCACCTCGGGTGGAGTTCCCGGCAGAATCAGATAAAAGGCGATCTGTGATTCCTCAATTCTTCTCTGATATATTCTTGGCAGTTCATCATATGTACATCCGTTATAATCAGGCAAATACTCCAGTCCGGATAATACCAGGCTTTTATCTAACATGAACTCTTTCAATGTACATAACCGCTGCAATCCGTCTATTACCAGCCAATCACTGTCCTGTCCATCAAAATACATAGGAGGAACAGGAAGCTGTACCATAAAAGACTCTATTAGCTGGCTTTTTATCTCATCCTTCCACAGACTTCTTTTTCTCTGAAATTCCGTATCCAGGTTTATCTCATTGTATTTTAACCTTTTTACAATCGCTTCTACACTCAGCGTTTTTGGAATAATTGATATCTTGCTTGAATCCAGAAAAATGATTCCTTCAGAATCATCCGCATCTACGCTTATCCCATTATCCTCCAGATATTCCAGCACACTGTCATATTCATTTTCCATCTTCATATCTTTCAATAATCGATTAATCGTCGAGGTGCTTATCATCTTTTTCTCTTTTTTTGTTTCAATGATGATATCCAGTTCGCTTTTTAACCTATTATCCATACTATCGCTCCTGTATCAAAGCGGTTTTCTGCCGCCTTTTATATCTGACTTTCAAAGGCCAATTCATCCGGCTCCTCTGCCATGGCGTTTTTCTCCCACACTGTCAGAATTTTGCCGCGTAGGTATCACTGCATCCCCTAAGCTCTGCTTTCTGCATCCTTCCCGTAATCCGGATGTACTTTCCCTTTCTGCCGCAGGGACAGTCATCGATGCCCAGCACGATCCCCTCGTCCTCCGTCAGAAGGCTGTGCCCCGGATAGGATCTCGGCAGAACAGAGACAACCTGGATCATTCCCTTCTCCCCGATCTCGCAGGGCGTAAAATCCTGATATCTTCTGGTGATCACATCCGAATAAATGCTGGCGTGCAGATGGCCGCATTCACACTCGGCGTAAATGCTCCCCGTCTGCTCCACCATTCCATAATGATCCAGAAAATGCGTGATGCCGCATTGTTTCCGGAACGCCTCCTTAAAATCCTCCCTGGAGATATGCTCGGATACCAGTTTTTTCCATCCGCCCCCGGTGATCAGAAACGCTTCCGGCATGTCCAATGTGATCTCCCTCCTGACCAGCTCCTTGTAAAAATGCTGCCACACCATAAAGGTAAATCCAAAGACCAGCACCCGCTTCCCCTGATATTTCTCAAGAAAATCCGTCACGGCCTGAAGATCCAGCTCCATATCATCATTAAGCGCATAGACCCGCTCCTTTGCGAGCATGGAAAGCCCGAGGATCGCGGCTCCCCTTGCGGAAAACAGATTTCTGTCCTTCACAACCCGGGGGGAATCCATGATCAGCATCGGAAGCCTTTTCTTCCCGATAAAATCGCTCAGGATCTTCACAAGCGCCTTCTGCTGCGCGGCTGCAGTCTCCTTGTCCACATAGATCCTTGACACCGCCTGTCCTGTCGTCCCCGAGGAGGTCATGGTCTTAAAGACCTGTTCGCCCGCCACGCTTTTCAGATCCATCGTCTTGAACAGGCGGACCGGAAGAAATGGCAGGTCATAATAGCTCTCCACCCTGTCCTCCTCATAGCCCATGCCCCGAAGCATCCCCGCATACGGCGCACAGCATTCCATATGGTGCCTGGTAAGCTCCTTTAACTCCCTTGTCAGCAGCTCCGTTTTTTCCTGTTCCCCCAGCACAAAAGGATTTTGCCCGTAAAATTCCTCTAACATATCCGATCTCTCCCGTTTATCCCTTGATCATATCCTTAAGGTAAACCATGGCCGCCCAGCCATCCTTTCAAAACAGCCGCAGCCCAGCTATCACTCATCCCGCGAATCCAGCTCCCGCGCGATCCGTTCCGCGATCTGAGGCGCCGTCAGCCCGACCTGTTCCCAGATATACCGCTGGTTTCCGGCCCTGCCGAACGCATCCGGAAATCCCAGAAACACCTGCCTCGGGGCGCGGCCAAACGTCGCCTTGTACTCCGCGACAGCGCTTCCCATCCCCCCGACAATATTGTGCTCCTCCACCGTTACGATCAGCCTGTACCCCTCAAAGATCCGGCGAAGCATCTCCTGATCCAGCGGCTTGACCGTGTGCACATCATAGACAGCGGCCTGAATGCCCTTCTCCTCCAGAAGCTTCGCAGCCTCCAGGCTCTCGGCAGCCATCAGTCCGGTAGACAGAACTGCCACATCCTCCCCCTGTCTCAGCCGGATTATTTTTCCCGCTTCAAATTCAAAATCCTCTTCGTACACGATCGGACAGTTCAGTCCCCCGCTTAGACGGATATAGACCGGAGTATCCGTGGATGCCGCATACTGCACCATCTTGATCGCCGCCAGGCTGTCCGCCGCCGACAATACCGTCATGCCCGGAAGCGCCCTCATAAATGCCAGATCCTCCGTCGCCCAGTGGGAAACGCCGGACTTGGCGGCCACCACTCCGGCAGAGGATCCGATCAGCTTCACATTGCAGCGCATGTGGGCCAGATGCTGCCTGACATGCTCCAGACTCCTCACCGCGATGAAGGACGCGTAGGTTGTGGCAAACACCGTATACCCCTCCATGGCAAGGCCCGCGGCAATGCCGACCATGTTCTGCTCGGCAATCCCTACATTCAAAAACTGGTCCGGGCAGGCGGCAATATAACGGTCCATGCCTGACAGCAGCGCCAGATCCGCTGTCAGCAGCTTCACCTTTGGATTCTCTTTCGCGATCTCCGGCATGGCAATGGCAAAGACGCTTCCCCTCTGCCCCAGCCTCGACCACGCCCGAATTGTGGATTTCTTCACTACCATGCTGTAACCTCCGCCACTGCCTGTTCATATTGCTCCTGCGTGATCGCGATATGGTGGGACTCCCTTCGGTTCTCCAGGAAGGACACGCCCTTTCCTTTCACCGTATCCGCGATCACAGCCGTTGGCTTTCCCTGCTCCGGCTGTACCGAAAACGCGTTCCATAACGCCCCCACATCATGTCCGTCGCAGGAAATCGTCCGGTATCCAAACACACGAAATTTCTCAGCCAGATCTCCCAGCGCCATTACCTCCTCCGTATCCCCGTCATAGGACAGATGATTGCGGTCGATGATCAGCGTGAGATTGTCAAGGTGATAATGCGCAGCCGACATGATTCCCTCCCAGTTGGAGCCCTCATGCAGCTCTCCGTCTCCCAGCAGCACATATACACGGCTGCTCCGCCCGCTCTCCTTTGCTGCCAGCGCCATTCCGATCCCGACGGAAATGGCCATCCCCAGGCTGCCGCCGGAATACTCCAGCCCGATCTCCGGATTTCTCGGATACCCCGTCATCCGCCCGCCGTTTTTCTGAAACTCCGTAAGCTCTTCCCTCGGGAGAAATCCCGCCGCTGCCAGCGCCGGAAAGTGCGCCAGCACACAGTGGTTCTTGCTCGGCAGAAAACGGTCCCTCTCCTCCCAGAACGGTTCCCGCGGATTCAGCCTGAGAATCTCCCCATACAAAACTGCCATGATCTCCACGCAGGAAAAGCTGCCCCCGATATGGGAGCCGCCCGTTCCCGCAGCCAGCGCCATGGAAAGGCCGTCCAGCCGGATCTGTCTTGCCAGCTCCTGCAGCCGCTTTATTTTTTCTTCCCTGCTCTCTTCCATACCCTGTATCCTGCCTTCCCTGTTCCGATCCACCAGGCTGTCCGCACGCTTGCGCTTAGCTGCTCACGCAGCAGTACCGCCTTCCCTGTTCCGATCCGTCAGGCTGTCCTCCCTCCATCAATCTTCAAGATATCCCCTGTGATATACGCCGCCTCATCCGATGCCAGAAAATAAATGCCGGCCGCGATCTCCTCCGGATCCGCCATCCGCCCCAGGCTGGTCCTGGCCAGTACCTTGTCAAGCTCCTCCTGAGATTTATAACGTCCCATCCTTGTATCCGTCGTTCCCGGCGCAACCGCATTGACCCGAATGCCGTATGCCCCCAGCTCATTCGCCAGCATCCGCGTTGTCCAGATCAGGGACGCCTTGCTGGAGCCATAGGCCAGATATCCGGGATCCGCTTCGATCCCTCCCACTGAGGCGACATTGATGATGCTGCCTTTTTTATGTTTCATCATATGCCTGGCAACCATCTGCGTGATCTGCACCTGCGCAAAATAATTGACCTGATACACCTCTTTCAGCTTGCGCATGGAGGTCATCTGAAGCAGCGCCCCGTAGGCCATGCCGGCGTTGTTCACCAGGATATCCACAGGCTGTTTTTCAGAAAGAATGCGCTTAATGCCCTCTTGAATCTCATCCTCTTCCATCAGGTCAAAATACACATTGGTGATCATAACCTGATACTCCCGTTCCAGTTCCTGACAAAACTGCACAAACTCTTCGGCTTCCGTCCGGGCGCAGGCCCATATACGGATCCCTTTTTCCGCAAATTTCTTAAGAACTGCCCGTCCAATTCCTCCGTTTGCCCCGGTAACGATCGCGTTCATGCCCATTCCCATTCTCGTCCTTCCCCTTAAAAACTGCTGTCCTTCCGTCTCCATCTGTCAAATACATCCGACAGGTTTTCCTGCCGCAGGCCTTTCTTGACAGCTCCGCCCTCCGTCGCGTCGACGATCCTGTCCTTTGCGTCCTCTCTTGCAGCCCTGCGCTCGATCCATTCCCGAAAGCCCGCAAACACCTTGTTGGACGGCACCATTCCTCCTCCGATGGCAGGAACGCTTGTCACCAGCCTGTTTTCATCCACATAAACCTCGCCGGCGTCATCCGCGTGCGCCCTGCTGCCCGTAAAGGCAAGATCCAGTCCCACAAACGCGATCTCCCGGCATCCCAGATACAGACAGATATCCAGGGTCGTGGTGCTGACAGATCCTCCCGTCTCGTAGAGATGGTACTGCCTCTCCCCGGCATATGCCTCCGCGGCAGGATACCCATTCTGGCAGACCAGATAACGCTTGCCCGCGTAGCTTGCCGCGATCCCCCTGTATGTCGTGGACAGGCACAGGATCGGCACGTTACTGTCCTCCATCCCCTCGATCTGGGCATATATGCCGGGCATCGGATCCGAAAATACCACATAGTCCGGCCGGATCCCCAGTCCCACCAGCTTGCGGAACACAGCCCCGACCGCTACAATCAGCGTATTCTCCGGCTTGTTCCGAAGCTCCTCCACATTCCGGTCCAGGGAAGGCCCGGCGGCCACGATCACCGCATTCTTCCCCCGGAACTGCGGCGCCAGCTCATCCACGCAGCCCTCGCAGCGTAGAATATTCTCCCGGAAATTGCTCATCAGCAAAATCCTCACATTCCGGAAGCCGCTGTCCTGCAGAAAGAATTTCTCTATCTTCTGCTTAATCTCCGGAATCCCGATATGGCGGAGGGACGGATAATGCACCACAAGATCCGCCCCGGTTCCCACAAGCTCCCGCAGCCCGGTAAAGCGTTCATCATATAGCAGGCGAATTCCCGGGTTATCATACAGCCAGGACAGATCCATATACATATGCGCCAGCCGGATGACATCCAGATCCGCCTCTACAATGTCCATACAGATCCCCTCATCCAGCTCGGCCATCGCCTTCGCGTGGTATCCGAGTCCCAGCCCGAGCACCGTATACCTCCCGCACTCGGCGGAATAATATTGTCCGGCAAAGACGTCCCCCTCCGTCTCAGGGTTGGTATTGGAATGAAAATAATAGCATCCCGTGTGGTCTGTCATTTTCAGGGTCCAATGCCCCGAAGAAGCCGGCTCCACAACGCAGTTTCCTGACAGCTCATGCTCCGCGACCATCTTTGCCAGTGCCGCATCCCTCTCCCGCAGCCTGTCAATATTTAGCTGCCAGAAGGATCCTTCTGCCGGAAGCGCCCCTCCGGAAAGCAGTGCCCCCTGTATCTCCAACAAAAACGGAACCAGCAAAAGCTCCAGCAGATCCGCAGCCAGGATATAATCCCCAGCCTCCTGCGCTTCCGTCACTCTGCCCAGGATAGACGCCATGCGCGACACCTCCAGCTCGTATCCGCACTGTCGCAGCGTCTCTTCATTTTGCGCAAGCATGCTGACCAGATCCGCCAGGCATGTGCTGAGCAGATGCAGATGCAAAACCGTCGCCGTATGGTTCTGCCTCCTAATATATGTGATGACCCTGCCAGCCAGTGTCAGGTCACTGGCTATCACGTTAATCAGCTCCATCCATTCCGCCCCTTCCCTGCATATACAATGCTATTGTAACATATCATTCTTCATAAATCTATTTGATTTTACACACCTGCTATTGTATCTCAGCTTCAGGGAATCATTTCAAGAAATTCTCCCAAGCACCACCGGTAAATGGCACTCCTTCCTCACCCTATCTCCAGATAGTGCTCGCTCTTGGGCGGAAAATCATTACAGTCGAATCTTGGCAGCTCCAATCGTTCATCCATCCTAAGATCCGCACTTCCCACCTTCGTGGTGAGTCCCAGACATGCTCCTTCCTTCCGTACATACTTCAAAACTTCTTCATTGTAACTTCCATAAGGATAATTCATGACCCACCGCTTTCGATCAATAAACGGCGCCATCACCTCAAGCCCCTTTAATATGTCCTCCTGCATCTGCTGCTGTTCAAGCTCCCCCAGCCAATAATGATCATACCCATGTACCCCGATATACATCCCATGCCTCTTCATGGTCATTAACTGGTCAAATGTCATATACAGCTCATACGCAAGCTGCTCTTCTGTCACACCGACATATTTTTCAAACAGATCACTGGAAATTCTGTTCCGGACACGCTCTGGCAGCGCCGTCTGCAGCATACGCTTTACAAAAATGACTTTTTCATTATCAAAACGATTGGGAACCGCATATTCGCGAAACAACTCTTTATTGGATGGATAGTCAAATTCCGCTCCCCGGTAATGATCCATCCGCTCAAGTATATCCTCTAAAAGCCTGTTCTCATCTGCGCTTGCCAGAATAAAATGTACTTTATTCACATCCAAAAGCTGATGGGTTGTAAATGTCTTTCCCGGGATAAAAAACGAACCCTGTATCCCATATTCCTCTAAAATCGGCAGAACGTAAGTGTAATGATCCATATACGCGTCGTCAAACGTCAGGAGCATAGAACGCTCCGGCAATCGCCCACCCCCTGATGCAGCCTCCATTACCTGTTCCATCGTTACCACAGAAAAATTCTGTGTCAGATAATCAATCTGCCGACGGAAAAGCCGAATATCCATTCCTTTGATTCGCGGATACCGGCTATGAGTCAGTTCTCTGACATAATGATACATCACAATATAAATTTTCCCCATTTCGATATACCGTCCCCTTTCAACACAAGATTTTAACAATCCGTCTACGCAGCAGCGAGGTTGAATCGCCATGAGCAAAAAACAAAAATCCTCGAAATCCAAAACCACACTTATTCTATCACATTTGAAAAAGAATCTCCACAGCAATCCAAAAATCCTTTTTTCAAATCAATACCTTTTTGTAGTGTTTCTTTTATGATGAAAATCATTTTGCCGCTGGTGTTTCCATCCCCGAATAACAAAACAGGATGTTTTTCCATCTTTTCAACCTTCCGCATTGCAGAATCAATCTCCTGCTTTTCACATGCACAACAAACCACAGTATCTGCCATCAGCCTGCCTTTTTGACGATCTCCTATATTGACTGTAGGCGTTCCTAGCACCGGAGCCTCCAGCACCCCGCTAGAGGAATTTCCCAATACAAGCAAAGCATGTTTCACCGCGCTGAGATAACGAAACATTCCAAGATTCCGGACAAACCTTGCGTTCTCATGTTCTTCCGCATATTCGGACATTGCCTGATTTATCATCCTTCCCCCCACATCCGCATTGGCCATCGTGATCAGAAAAAACAGATCCTTTCTCTCCGCCATTACTCCGCAAAGTGCATCTGCCTGTTTTTTTACGGTGTCCTCCTCCAATGTTACCGGATGATATGTAACCACCACATACGGAAGATTGCTTGGAATTCCGGTTATTTTTCTTATTTCCTCTTCCTGCATTAATGATAAACGCATAATATTTTCTGTTCCAAGCGACCCCACGTTATAGACTCTTTCCGGAGCCTCTCCCATCTGTATGATGCGCCTGCGATAAGCTTCCGCAGCCGCAAAGTGAAGATAACTCATTTTCGTTAAAGCATGGCGCACGCAGTCGTCCACAGCGCCCTCTGTAATCTCACCGCCATGTATATGGGCAATGGGAATCCGTTCATTCATGGCAGCGCACGCAATGGCCAGCATCTCCGTGCGGTCTCCTAACAACACCAACAGATCAGGACGGTCATCCCGAAAGCATCCGGCAAATTTCTTAATAGCATTTGCCATGGTTAATGAAATATCATATGGCGTATTTCCATCCTCCAATATTGGAATTCTGTGTGCAACCGGGAACCCGTCCTTCTCAATCTCTTCAACGGTATAACCATACTGCATCGATAAATGTGTTCCCGTCACTATTAACCTTAATTCCAGAGCAGAATCCTCATGCACAGCACGGATCAGCGGAACCAGAATGCCATATTCCGCCCTGGTTGCAGATACAATCGCAATTTTTTTCATATCTCGATCATTTCATCCTCTTCAAAATCCTTGGGCGCCCTTTTCCCCATCAGCTCCTCCCAACGCATTGGTGAAAGACCCGTTCCGGGACGCTTCGTGGTCAGGTTTTCTTCAGAAAATACTTCTCCTTTCCTGATCACCCTCTTAGCAACAATACTTTTTCTGGCAATCTTCCTGTTTTTATATTCCGAATGCGAGGGAACCTTGCTTCCATCTCCAAGCGCAAGTTCCACCCTCCGTATGCCTTGTACCATTTGTTTTAATTCAAACGGCTCAATGCTCGCTTTATGATCTGGTCCGGGCATGCCCCGGTCCAGTGTAAAATGCTTTTCTATGACACCGGCGCCCAGGGCTGCAGCCGCAAGCGCTGCTTCCATACCGCAGCTGTGATCCGAATATCCTACCTCACAGCAGAACTCTTTTCTCAATGTGCGAATTGCATTTAAATTTAATTCATCAAAAGGTGCAGGATACTCTGTTGTGCAGTGAAGAATTGTGATCTTCCCCGAACCGGATTTCTCCAGTACATCAATTGCTTCATGGATCTCCTGCATATCACACATTCCTGTTGATAAAATAACCCGTTTTCCCGTTTTCCCTATTCTGACAAGATAAGGATAATTTGTTATCTCACCCGATGGGATTTTCCATATCTCCTGTAACCCGTCCAAAAAATCGATGCTTTCTATATCAAACGGCGTAGACAAAAACATGATCCCGCACTGTCTGCAATACTCCGCCAATTCCCTAAACGCTTCCTGGGATAATGCCAGTCTTTCCAGCATTTCTTTCTGTGTCTCGGATTTTCCGGTATTTTTTATTTGATAATCAGCCATCTGCGCATGTTTTGAAACGATAGCGGAAACCTGAAATGTCTGAAATTTCACAATATCGGCTCCTGCTTCTTTTGCCGCATCTACCAGTTTTCTGGCGATCTTGAGATCTCCATTATGATTAACTCCCGCCTCTGCTATGATCAAAATACGTTTCATCCGATCATCTCCTCGCAATCCTTATTTATCTATGCAGGCCATATACCGTTACACCATCCTCCACATTCCCCAGCACCGTCGATCCCGCTCCAATAATAGCATGGTTTCCAATATGTAAGCCTTGAATTACTGTACTTCCCGCTCCAACCAGGACATCATCACCGATCAAAGACTGTCCGCAAACCAAAGCTCCAACTGCAATATGAGAAAATGCGCCAATCCTGCACTCATGCTCTACAACAGCAGCTGAATTGATAATTGCCCCATCTCCAATCTCAACCTCTGTATTTACCACAGCCTGTTTTCCTACAAAGATTCCACGTCCCATTTTCACGAATCCTCCAAGGGCTGCACTTGGATCTATAATATTCGGAATGTCAAAGCCTATGCCCTCAGCGTGTTCAAATAGCCTGCGCCGAAGATCCGTAGATCGAATTGATCCAACTGTTATAAATGCTTCTTTAAACCCATTTTGAAACAGCATTTCCATCTGTGAGTCATCGCCAACGACCTCATACCCTGCCACTCTTGTACCCCGCTGAATATTCGGATCCACAATGACGATCATTTCATACTTATCCAGACTGACTACCGTATCGAGCACTGACCTGCAGTGACCTCCGCCCCCCACCAAAACAAGCTTTCTGCTCTCCAATTTTCTCTCCCCTTACCAAGATTTTTCCAGATCAAACCATTATTCTATATCCCCAGCAGCATTTCGGCAATTTTGAAATCAAGCTCTGTATCAATATCAACAGAGTGCATTTGATCCATCTTGAACGCATAGCATCCCCTCGAATAAAGATTAAATCGCATCTCCTCATAGTCAATGCGACTCATATAAATCGCACCATTAATTCTATAATAAGTATCCAGCTTCTGTCTTCCCGCGCAGGTTTGTACTTCCGGTCGTAAAAATCCTTCTAACGATCCATCCTCCGGAAGCACATTACTCCACAAAGGAGAGTGTTCCATTTCACACACACTCACAACAGCCTGTGCCTGTTCTTTACGAAACAGATCATAGGCCCTAAGGATATCTTCTGCTGTACGCAATGGCGAGGTCGGCTGTAAAAGGGTTACCATCTCAAACTTACTTCCGTTATCAGCATACCTTCTTAAAACCTCCCTCACAACATCCCAGGAAGCAGCTGAATTCGTCGACATTTCCTCACTCCTGAGAAACGGTACTCTTGCTCCATATTCCCGTGAAAGGCCGGCATATTCTTCACTATCTGTGGATACCATCACCTCATCAAAAATACCGCTTTCCAATGCTGCCAGAACTGAATAAGCAAGCATTGGTTTTCCATGAAGCTGCCTGATATTTTTATCCTTCAGCCCCTCTGACCCGCTTCTGGCCGGAATAATCGCAATATTGCTCATCATCTCACCCCTCAACATTCAGTTAAAATCTGAAGCTTCTCCTCCATCCGTTTCATCTCTCCAATTTCGCCCATATCAAGAAAAGAATCCTCGCTGACGGGATACATGCCGACCTTTCCACCATCTTTCATTACTACATCAACCAGATCGGTCATATGGAAAAAAGTCTGGTTAGGTATTCGTTCAATCACCTCCGGATTGAGTACATACATTCCTGTATTAATAAAATACGAATGCTTTGGTTTCTCCTCCATATTGATGATTTCACCGTTTTCTCTCGCTTCCAATACGCCATATGGTACAACAATATTTTTAAGTGCTGACACAATCGTTATTAAATTATTGGATTTTACATGGAAATCATATAAATCACCATAATTCGCCAAAATCAAAGTATCACTATTTGTCACAAAAACAGGCC
>CAMHJT010000083.1 GCA_946185495.1 uncultured Clostridiaceae bacterium
AAGTACTTCTTGCCAACCTCCATAACAACGTCAGAGAACATCTGGATGAAACGTCTGTATGAGTCATATACAAAACGTTCAAAAGAAGGATCCGGATTGCCCTTGATCATAGCGTCAACAACCTCGTCATTCAGACCAAGGTTTAAGATCGTGTCCATCATACCGGGCATGGAAGCTCTCGCTCCGGAACGAACAGAAACCAGAAGCGGATTCTGAAGGTCGCCAAACTTCTTGCCGTTTAACTCCTCCATCTTCTTAACGCCTTCCATAGCCTGTGCCATAATCTCGTCATTGATCTTGCGGCCATCCTCATAATACTGCGTACAAGCCTCTGTGGTAATCGTGAAGCCCTGTGGTACAGGAAGTCCGATGCTGGTCATCTCAGCCAGGTTCGCGCCCTTGCCGCCGAGAAGATTCCTCATGGTCATGTCACCCTCGCTAAACATGTAAACCCACTTGTTTGCCATTTGTTACATACCTCCTACGTTTTTTAATGTGTACTATAACAGATTGTAACATCTGTCTACAGTCTAGTAATTATTATACCATATTTTAGATAAAATACCAATTCTTTTTTTAACAAAATACAAATACATTGTTAAAAATCTTGCAGGGAGGATCGATTCCCTCTGCTTGCCGCGCGGAGCGCATCCGGCATTGGCCGGAATACTTCTGACACGCCCCTGCATCGAGTAGGGAGGACTTAATCCCTCTACTCGATTTTCGCACCTGCGAACATTCCTCACTTCGTGCTCCATGTTCTTGCACCCGGCAAATATCTGCTCGTGCAAGCACGGCAGATGCTTGCCGGGTTGGTGCAGCAAAAAAAGAACGGTGTCCCCACCGTTCTTCTTATACTCAGTCACAACCCACACTGTGCGATCACTCTACGATACGCACCGCCTTGTCGATCGGAGAATAATCATAGCTTGAAATCTTAATGCCGGTTGCCGCTGTGCTCGCGTGTACAACCTGTCCGCCGCCGATATAGATGGCAACATGTCCGAATCCATGGTAGAACAGCAGGTCACCCGGCTGTAAGGAATCCGTGCTTACCGATGTGCCGTCCCCTGCCTGGCTCTGGGAGGTTCTGGAAAGGGAATATCCAAAATGCTTATATACAGACTGAACAAATCCGGAGCAGTCTGCGCCATTGGTCAGGCTGGTTCCGCCGTATACATACGGATTGCCGACAAACTGTACCGCATAATCTGCGATATCCGCGCCGGTACCGGATACAACCGAAGTATCCTCAGAAGCGCTGACCTCCTGCTTTGGCTCCTCAGCTTTCTTCTCTTCAGCCTGTTCCTCCTGTGCAGGTGCCTCATACACCGGCTCCTGAACCGAAGGCTCCTCGTACTGCGTCTGTGCCGGTTCCTCATACACCGGCTCCTGATAAGCTTCTGCTTCCGCTTCCGCCTGCTCCTGTGCAAGCCGCTCTGCCTCCGCTTGTGCCGCAGCCTCCTCTTCTTCGATCGTCACTGCTGTCTCATAAATATAATCTACACAGACATAGTCGCTGGAAACATATCCAACCTCGTCATCTGTTACAGCAACCTTCACCCAGCCGCTTTCCTCGCCGAGCACGGTCAGTGCATCGCCCTCGTCCGTGAGTGTCACTACCTCGCTGTCCATAGACTGCTCTGCACGGATATTCAGGGTGTCCGTTGCAACCCTTGCAATCTGGTCACAGTTATTCTCTATGTATTCCTTCGCGTCAGAACCAAATAACAGGTAGTCATTGTTCACATATCCATATGCATTGCCGGATGCGACAAGAGACCACTCATCACCCTTCTCTATGATCGTGCCGACATTGCCGGTATAAAACTTACCGACTACCTCTGCATCCTCTGAAGCCTCCTCGCGGATATTCAAGTAACTCTCAATATTGGCAACTACCTGATTGGTCTCAACCACCGCCTCCTTAACCTCTATGGTGCTCTCCTGTTCTTCCGCTTCCTCTTCCGCTTCCTCTTCCTGTGCTCCGACAGCCTGCACCTCTGTCTCTGAAAGGGCTGCAAGCTCTGTCTTCGTCTCAGCGGGCTGCGCCTCGATCACTTCCTCAGAAGCCTGTACCGCCTTCTCAACCGGAGTACCCTTGGAAAAAGCATATGTCGAAGCCTTCCGGCTCTCGATCGCCTTGCCGACGATGGCTGGCGTCTCGCTCACCTGCTCCTTCACAGTCTTTGTCACCGGCGCGCCGCCCAACAGCATGGACAACGCCGCTACCGCTAATACCGAGCCCCTTACAATACTCTTTCTCATCTCATACCTCTTCTTTATTCTTCATCCATTTGTTACGATTTTGTTACATCTTTTCTACAATGGTTATCATAACAAAGGTTACCGGCAATGTCAACCATAAATTATTCTTTTTATATACAGAAGTTTCAGACAGAAAGGAGTGTTTTCTGTGACATTTTTAACTTTTTTCATTTATCGGCACATATTTTATTGCAATTTTTCCATATCTTTTGTATAATAGCTTTATTATATGTTGATTATCCACAAACGGGGATGAAATCTTAAGAAAGGATGTACACATATTATGAATATTAACGAAGTTTTCAAGACGGATCAGTTGGAGCAGTTCCTTCAGGACTGGTCTGAGGCAACCGGCCTTGCCGTGGTTGCCCAGGACATGAACGGTCAGGCCTTCACCAAAGAGATCGGCTTTACCGACTTCTTTACGAAGTACGCGAGAGAGAGTGAAGAGGAATTCAAGAAATTCAAAAGTACAAGCGCAGACGGTGTAGAGATCTGCACAACCCGTCTCGGAATGTTGGAATTCCGCTGCGATATCACCCTCAAGGGACAGAAGATCGGCGTCGTAGTCGGCGGCCAGGTATTTCCGAACCAGATGGATGACGCGCAGATGAGACAGGGAGCGGATGATCTCGGTGTGGACTCGGACGATTATCTCTTCCTTGCGCGCAAGGTTCCGGTTCGCAATGAGCAGGCGATAGTCGCGGGCGCGAAGCTGCTGCGCGGTTCCCTCAACAGCATGGCAGAGTATATGTATCAGAGCAATGTGAATTCCGACACAGTTGATACACTGGATGAGGATGTGTCCAAGGCCGTGAACCTGATCCGGGAGATCAACGAGAAGTCCTATCAGCTGGACAAGATTGAGAGCAAGCAGAACATCCTGTCTCTGAACGCTTCGATCGAGGCGGCAAGAGCCGGCGAGTTTGGACGCGGATTTGCAGTCGTAGCTGCGGAGGTCGGCAAGCTGGCCGTGAACTCCGGAGAGATCAACAAGTCCATCAAGCTCTCATTAAAGGAACTCACCGCTACCATCAAGGAGCTGGAGTCCCTGATCATCAAGTAGTATTTTATGAACAGACACCTCACAGAACGGACAGGAGAGATCATCTCCTGCCCGTTCTTTTTATGCACAGGGGCACGTAAGGAAATATTCCGGCTGATGCCGGACGCGCCCATGTCGTACAAACTAAAAAGAGCCGCTGATGGGGAATTACGTCCCATCGGCGGCTTTTTTCATCTTTGTATCAATACGCGAATTTTGCGCGGAAGTACGTATCCAGATCCGCAATCTTCACTCTCTCCTGCTCCATGGTATCACGGTCACGGACCGTGACAGCCTGATCTGTCTCCGAATCAAAATCATAGGTCACGCAGAACGGCGTACCGATCTCATCCTGCCTGCGGTAACGCTTTCCGATATTGCCGCGGTCATCATACTCGCAGTTATAGGTCTTGGAAAGCTCCGCGTAGATCTTCTCCGCTCCCTCCGCCAGCTTCTTGGAAAGCGGCAGGACACCGATCTTCACCGGAGCCAGCGCCGGATGGAAATGAAGAACAGTCCTCATATCTCCTCCTTCCAGCTCCTCCTCATCGTACGCGGAGCAGAGGAACGCGAGCGTCACACGGTCCGCTCCCAGCGAAGGCTCAATGACATACGGAATGTATTTTGTCTTTTTCTCATCGTCAAAGTATTCCATGGGCTCGCCCGAGGTATTCTGGTGCTGGGTCAGGTCGTAATCGGTACGGTCCGCGATGCCCCAGAGCTCTCCCCATCCAAACGGGAAGAGATACTCGATGTCCGTGGTCGCCTTGCTGTAGAAAGACAGCTCCTCCTTGTCATGATCCCTGTATCTTGTCTCCTCCTGGTTCATGCCAAGCTCCTTCAGCCAGTCGATGCAGAACTGCTTCCAGTACGCGAACCACTCAAGATCCGTATCCGGCTCGCAGAAGAACTCCAGCTCCATCTGCTCGAACTCCCTGGTACGGAAGGTGAAGTTGCCCGGCGTGATCTCGTTCCGGAAGGACTTGCCGATCTGTCCGATGCCAAACGGGATCTTCTTTCTGGACGTTCTCTGTACATTCTTGAAATTCACAAAAATGCCCTGTGCGGTCTCCGGCCTTAAATAGATCGTACTCTTCGCATCCTCGGTCACGCCCTGGAAGGTCTTGAACATCAGGTTAAACTCCCGGATATCCGTAAAGTTCCTCTTGCCGCAGGTCGGGCAGGCGATCTCCTCCTTCGCGATATAGTCCGCCATCTGCTCGTGCGTCCACGCGTCCACCGATCCCTCGATCTGAATCCCCTTATCCGCCATATAATCCTCAATGATCTTGTCCGCACGGAACCGCTCGTGACACTCCTTGCAGTCCATCAGCGGATCTGAAAAGCTGCCCAGATGCCCGGACGCTACCCAGGTCTGCGGATTCATCAAAATGGCACAGTCTACGCCCACATTGTAGGGATTCTCCTGAATGAATTTTTTCCACCATGCCTTCTTCACGTTGTTCTTGAGCTCCACGCCGAGATTCCCGTAATCCCAGGTGTTGGCCAGTCCTCCGTAAATCTCTGAACCCGGATACACAAATCCCCTGGCCTTTGCCAGCGCTACAATTTTTTCCATTGTCTTTTCCATTTTTTCATAACCTGCTTTCTGTTAATATATTCGTATAACCATCCGGCTGCATCGAAACAGCCTGTTCCTGCATAACCGGATAATGACACTGCCTCACCCATCCTATTTATAAACAATGACCGCCGTTCCATTTCCCGAGGTGGTTGCCACCTCATCCGACAGCGTGACCTCCTCGTTGCAGGCCAGGATCTCGCCCTTTACCACAACATCCGTCGCGTCTGTGACAAGCAGCACCTTCGCCTTCCCCGCATCGGCAAGCGTGGAGAGATCCACCTGCGCACCGTCTGCGGAAGTATAGGTTCCCCTCAGGTCCTCATCCGTCGCCTCCTGATAGGAGATCAGCCGGTTCTCGGCTTCATTGAAGCCGTTGTAGCTGTCCATGTCCTCATATTCCAGCACCAGCCTGACCTTTGACAGGTCGCTGGCGTCGATCATCATCTCATTGACACTCTTACCGCTCTTTTCCTTATAATCCTTGATCTGCTGAACGATATAGGAGCTGATATCCTCCTCGCTCACGCCCAGATTCTGCAGATCCTCCACCGCTACCTCCAGGATAGAACCATTCCGCTTGACGATCAGCGTATTCCTGTCGTATGACGCGGCGATATCCCCGCACCCTGTAAGCAGCGCCGCGATCAGGCATGCCCCCAGCAGCTTCCGTAACTTATTCATTTTTTACACCTCGCTATGCTTCATCCCACAGGAGCCCGCTTCTTGCAGGTTCCTGTCCTTATCCTCATTTCTTTCACATCTCTGTCGTCCTACGCAGTTATGTAGCTACTCAGCAGGTGCTGAGCAGTTACGCAATTATTACATTTTACACAGAAGTGTGATAAATTTCAAGACAAAGAAGCAAGAATTTGCAAAGAATTGAATTTTTTCTGCACATGCTCCGCAAAATACCGGTCTGTCACAGCCTCGAGCTCCACCAGCACGCTGTCTCCCACCTGAAAGGCAAACAGCTTCTCCAGCGGGCTGCCCAATATGTACTGGATCGTATAGACAGCCGACTCCGACAGCGGATAGCCGTCCTTAAGCTTTTCGGCGCATTTCCGGCACAAAAGTCCGTTTTTCGGCAGATAAAAGACCGAGACAGCTTCGTCTCTGCACTGCGCACAGGCAAAGGCCTCCATTCCCTCCCCGTCCAGCGCCAGCAGCCTCAGCTCAAAGATCCTGCGGACCAGCCGGTCAGGAAGCTCCGGTCTGGCAAGAGCCTTCAGCGTCAGGTACAGCAGATTGAGGATCCCTGTGTCCCCGATCCCCTCCACGCACAGATATTCCAGCACATCACAAAAATATGTGGCGTAGCAGATGCCTTCGATATCCTGCTTCACGTCAGAGAAATATTCCCGGATCTGCGCACCTGCTAGCCGGTAGGCGTCGTAGCCCTCCAGCAGGCTGAAGGTACCAAAATTAAAGGGCTCGCTCGCTCCCAGGAAAGGGCTGCCCGGTTTTCTGGCTCCCCTCGCGAAGGCCGTGATCTTCCCTCTCTCCTTCGTGAGCAGCACCAGCCTCTTGTCATACTCACCGATTGCCGTACTGGAAAGCACAATTCCCGAAAGCTCCAATTTCTCCTGCATACGCTTCCCTCCCCATAAAATGTTAGTTTTTATATGGCATCTTCAGGCCGAATACCGATACCGTATATCCCACCCAAAGCATAGGCGGGACATACAGTATCCGGTTTTTCTCCTGCGCCTGAGACATAAAATGCCGGCACGTCACTCCACATCCTGATATCCGTAATTTTTCAGCAGAAATTCACTGTCCCGCCAGTCCTTTTTCACCTTTACCCAGAGCTTTAGGTTCACCTTGGTGTCCAGAAGCTTTTCCATATCCTGCCTTGCGCGGGTGCCGATCTTTTTCAGCATACTCCCCTGCCTGCCGATGATGATGCCCTTATGGGAATCCCTCTCACAGATGATGGTGGCGTCAATATCCACGATCCTGCCGTCCTCCCTGTCCTTCATGGAATCGATCACCACCGCGATGCCGTGGGGAACCTCCTGGTCCAGGCTGCGAAGCGCCTTCTCCCGGATGATCTCCGCCACGATCGCCCGCTCCGGCTGGTCAGTCACCGTATCCTCATCGAAATATCTGGGTCCCTCCTCCAGATAGGAAAAGATCACCTTTAAAAGCTCATCCGTGTTTTGGTCTTTGAGGGCGGACACTGGGACAATCTCCGCAAACGAATAAAGCTCCTTATAGGCGTTGATCGCCTCAAATACCGCCTCCTCGCCGACGGAATCGGTTTTATTGATTACCAGGATCACCGGGGTTGCCACGCCCTCAAGCTTTTCAAGAATATAGCGCTCCCCCGCCCCCACAAAGGTGGAGGGTTCCACAAGCCACAGGATCAGATCCACCTCCTTGAGGGTATGCTCCGCGACGTTCAGCATATATTCCCCAAGCTTGTTCTTTGCCCGGTTGATGCCCGGGGTGTCCAGAAAAATGATCTGTCCTTCCCCGGAGGTATAGACCGTCTGGATCCGGTTTCTGGTGGTCTGCGCCTTGTTGCTGGTGATGGCGATCTTCTGGCCGATCAGGTGATTCATCAGCGTAGACTTTCCGACATTCGGCCTTCCTATGATGGTCACAAAGCCGGAACGGAAGGCTGTCCCCCCATCCGTTCCTATATTCGGTTCCTTTTCATTCCCGTTCATCAGACCCTGTCCTCCCCACTGTTTCCGTCTTTTTTCCGGGACTTCGAATCCCCCTGCGCGCCGTCCTCTTCTGTGATCTCCTGAGGATCCGTCCCCGCCTGGCGGGCCGCCCTTTCCCTCTCTTTTGCTTCCTTCTTCTGCTGCCTGGCCAGCTTCTTTTCCTCACGTTTCTGCTTCTGCTTTGCGTACCGTTTTTTCAGCCACCCAAATACCAGCCTGCAGAGCTTGACAAAGATCACGATCCCGATCAGCCATACCACCAGATAGGGAATCGCCACGATCAGATCCACAAACAGGTTCTCAAGCCCAGTTCCCACATCCCGCAGGGAACTCTTAAAGCCGGTCTTGATCCTTGTAAATACCGTGCGGTCATCAATCGGCACCGTATAGACCACCTCCCGCAGGGAAATGTTTACCGTGCTGTAGGAGATCAGGCTGTCATACAGGTTCTTTTTGGACTGGTAATTCTCCAGCTCATACCGCACCTCCGTCATCCGGCTCTCTAAGGCAACGATGGTCTCCAGGCTTTCCGCCTTGCCCAGCAGCTCATTCAGCCTCTCCTGCTCCGTCTTGAGCGCGGAGATCCTGCTCTCGGTATCCGCATACTGCAGCGTGACATCCTCCGCCGATTCGGTCCGCCCGAGCAGGGTTCCCAGGCTGCCGAGGCTTCCCGCGAACTTGTCGCTCTCCTTTGCCGGGATCCTGGCCGTCAGCTCCAGATACCGCCCGGATGTTCCTGAGACCCGTGAATCCGAAACATAGCCTCCAAACTGTCCGATCAGCTCCAGCAGATATCCATAGGCATCGTCAAACTGCTCCGTTTCATACTCGAAGGAATACCGCTTGATCAGCTTGGCCGAGTTGTTCTTCGGAACCGTCTCCTCCTTCTGCTCCCCTGCGGCAGGCAGGGCCTTTGCCCGCTGGCTGTTCTCCAGCCCATAGTCCGCGGTATCGGCATAATCATCATAATCGTCATAACCGTCGCTCTTATATTCCTCGTCGGCATAGGCGTCATAGTCAGCACCGTTGTAGGCCGCTCCCTCATACGCCATGTCACTCGACATCGATCTGCTCGCGCTGTATTGATCCGCAGAGCCGCAGCCTGTCAGTCCCGTTGCCAGCAGGATGGCAGCAAGGCGAAATACATACCGTTTATTCCTCATGTTATCCATATCCTTTCCTCCTTCGGATCAGCCCTTCCGCCGGCCGATTCCCAATGCGTTCACGATCGTGTGCTCCGCGGGATGTCAAAGTGAACGGATCTCCTCAAAGAAATCCTTCTCCCTGTCAATCAGCTCCTCGTCTCCGAGAACCGCCACGCTCTCCTGTGTCAGGGCGCTTTCCACATGATCTGCCAGGGAGCGGATCACCTCCACATTCGCGGACAGGATCTCATCCCTGTCCCTCTGAAGCATCTCCTCCGTCACGCCGGTGAGATAGCACAAAAAGCTGTACGAGCCCTCCGCGGACGGCGTCATCGGCGTATCCAGCTTGCTGACAGCGCCGATGATATATTTTAACATATCCCGGTCCGATGCCTCAAAGTTCCTGACAAAATCCGCCGCCTGATGATAGATCTCGTAGGTTTTTTTCAGGTTCGGGTCGCGGTAGGAGGTGAAATACACATCCCCCAGGCGGGCGAAACTGCACATGGAACCGTAGGCGCCGCCCTGGACGCGCACCCGGATCCAGAGATATTCATAGGAAAAGATCACCTGCAGCACCTGCAGCGCGGCCGTATAGGTACAGCCTTTTTTCAGGAAATTGCCGGCAGCGGCCACATACTGCACCTTGCTGGCCGTCCGGAAGCCTTCCCTACAGGGCACCGGCAAGGGCTTTTGCACCGTTTGTCTTTCCGTATCTTTTTTCATATATTTTTTCAGGGACATAACCGCCCGTCCCGCCGTTTCCGCGATCTGCTCCTGCCCCGTATAGGAAAGGATCAGCTTTTCTGACGCCGCGACTGCCCGCAGGGCCTCTTTCAGTTTCCCGCAGAGGGCCTCATAGGACGCGTCAAAATTCCGGTTCAACTCTGACAAAACGTCGTAAAACGCGATCCCATCGATCTGCTCCTTGCACCAGGCCCCCTTGGAAATGCCTGAAAGCGCGCGCATGGCCATGGAGATGTGCCCGCTTTCCGCAATGCTGACCTTAAGCTGCGACACCTGCTCCGCCAAAATTTCCTTCAGGCGCTTCCTGTCCGTGATATGGGAGGTAAACAGGATCTCCTCCATCAGCGCAAACGCGTCTGCCAGATTCTCATGGAGCGCCTTTGCCCGCACTGACAATCCAAGCCTGTACTCCCCAAGTTCTTCCTTTAAGCCCATCACCGAAACACTGAAGCCGATCCCTCCGGTCTTTAGATCGATCTCATTGGCAAGATCCGCATAGCTGTGGGCGTCGGTATCCACCTCCCTGTACAGGGAGGCCAGCAAAGACACGTAGGGCAGCAGATCCAGCGGCACATGGTCAAGGGAAAGATAATACTCCACATAATCGATGCCGTTGGTAAAGATATCATGGCAGATCAGCGGAACGTCCGCTGCCTGCTCCTCCCTGTTTTTAAGCTTAAGCGCCTCCTTGCCGATATCCTGAAGCTCCAGCATCGGTATCTTCATCAGGTCCTCCGCAGGCGAGGGCTCAGACTGGTACGCGTTAAGCTCCTTCGTCTCCCTTACCAGCTCCGCAAGCTGTTCCGGCTGCAGGGATGCCCTGTATGCCAGAAGCTTCTCCGCAGTCTCCTGTTCCATTTCACGGTTCATGCCCTTCTTCGGCAGGGCGGTGACGATGGTCTTGTGAGGATTGTCCAGCAGGTATTCCCGGATCAGGTTTTCAAAATACCCGGTTCCGATCTGCTGCTTTAAGAAATCAAATTCCTCATTGTACCGGAGGTACAGGAACGGCTCGTCGTCATCATACAGCCAGCTGTTAAAGGCGGCCAGTCCATACACCAGTCCCTTGGGATACCGGCCGAAATTCGCCTCCTTGCATTTGAATTCCAGATGGTTCAGGGAAGCCAGCAGCACCTTGTCATCAAACCCCTTTTCGGCCAGAGTGCCAAGGGTATCCTCCACGACCTGCACAAAGCGCTCCCTGTCCTCCGTCCTGCAGCCCTTCGCGACAATGGCGTAAAACGGCTGAAGGATGCTGTCCTCGTACGTGCTGAATACATCGCTGCTGATGCCCGCGTCCACCAGGGCCTTTTTCACCGGCGCGCCCGGAACGTCCATCAGGGCGTAATCCAGGATCGTAAACGCGAGGTTGAGGGTACGGTTTAAGCTGCTGCCGATCACCGTATTATAGCTGAAATAGGTGTTCTCGCTCTCCTCCTCGGAATCCGCCAGCGGATAACAGGTCGTGATCTCCCTTTTCTGTTCAAAGGCTTCCTGCAGATGGATATGCGAATCGATATCCTGATACGTGTAGTCCTTCAGGTATTCCTCATGAATGAAGGCAAGCTCCTTCTCCATGTCCACATTTCCATACAGGTAGATATAGCTGTTGGACGGATGGTAGTACCGCCTGTGAAAATCCAGAAACGCCTCCTGGGTTAGATCCGGAATGGCCTTCGGGTCACCGCCGGAATCGCATCCGTAGGTGGTATCCGGCAGCACGGAACGCTGGATCATTTGCATGAGCTGCTGCTCCTCCGAGGAATAGGCGCCCTTCATCTCGTTATACACAACCCCGTTGTAGATGAGCTCCCCATCCTCCTCTTCCAGATGGTAATGCCAGCCCTCCTGCTTCAGGATCTTTTCGTTGGTGTAAATGTTGGGATGGAACACCGCGTCCAGATACACATCCATCAGGTTGTGAAAATCCTTGTCATTGACGGAAGCCACCGGATAAACCGTCTTATCCGGATACGTCATGGCGTTCAAAAATGTATTCAGGGAGCCCTTGGCCAGCTCCACAAACGGATCCTTCACCGGAAACTTCGCGGATCCGCATAACACCGAATGCTCTATGATATGCGGAACCCCTGTGTCATCGGACGGGGGCGTGCGGAAACCGATGCTGAACACCTTGTTGGTATCCTCATTGCTCACCAGCAGTACCCTTGCCCTGGTCCGGTCATGCTCCAACAAACAGGCCGTTCCATTCAGCTCCCTGATCCACTCCTCCTTGACTAATGTATAATGCTCAAATTTCAAACCGCTACCTCCTTCCTTCATCCCGGTTCCTTCATACAGCCGGGATATCCTACCGTACAGTATGTGCGGCAGGCGCATTCCTGATTCAAAGAAAAAAACCACCGAAGAGAATCTTCGATGGTTACAGTGGCGGAAGGGAGACTTGAACTCTCGACACTACGGGTATGAACCGTATGCTCTAG
>CAMHJT010000084.1 GCA_946185495.1 uncultured Clostridiaceae bacterium
ATCCCCCTGTTTGAGGGTACCAATCTGGTACAGCGGCTGGACTACTACATGTGGGAGGAATGCCTGAAGACGATCCGTCGCTGGATCGATAATAAGAAGGAGCCCACTCCCATCTCGATGAACATTTCGCCCTATCATTTCCGGGATACCAAGTTCATCGACTACCTGAATGAATTATGTGACCATTACCTGATCGACAAAAAGCTCCTGGTGCTGGAGCTTCCGGAGCATGGCATCAGCGAGCAGCGTGGAGACCAGATCCGCGAGATCATCAACTCCCTGAAGGAGAACGGATATACCATCTGCATCGACAATTTTGGAAGCCGTCACAGTCCCCTGAACCTGTTCCGGGATTATCCGGTGGACAAGATCAAGATCGACCGCTCGTTCCTGCGGGCGAACAGTGATTCCGAGGACGGTATGGCCATCCTCCGCTACCTGATCGCCATGGCCAAGGAGGTCGGGCTGACCGTCATCACCGAGGGCGTGGAGACGCTGGAGCAGACCAATTTCCTCGGCGAGATCGGAAGTGACGTGGCACAGGGCTATTTCTTCAGCAAGCCGGTTCCTGTCCGGGAATTTGACGAGCTTTCCCACTCCATGGTGAAGCGGGTGTACCAGAGCAACGAATACTACCCCACCTTCGAGGATCTCGAGCGCGATCTGGATCTCATCGCATTCATGCTGGGTCAGGAGGAGAGCCTGCAGGCCGCAGCAACCTGACGTCGCCCCGGCTTCCGGCTTGTTACTGGCAAAGGAGGCCATTTCCTCCTATTCTATCCTGCAAGAACCGGAAAAGAAAAAATCGAACTCGCAACGCATCAACATGAAAGCCGCTTCTTTTCGCTCTGGCAAAGGAGAACAGAAGCGGCAATCATTTTAGCATGAAAGAAGGTGCTGCCTTGCTTGCCTTACAGATACAGTCCCGCACCCTTACGTTGGAGCAGTACGAAGCTCTTCCCGAAGGCCGGAGGGCAGAGGTATTTGACGGCATGGTCTACGATATGGCCAGTCCGTCGCAGATGCACCAGACGATATCCATGGAGCTGTCAAACATCCTCTACAATTACATCAAGAGCCGGAAAGGTTTGTGCCGTGTTTTCACCGCTCCGTTTGATGTAAAGCTGTCGGATCAGCCCCTTACCATTGTCCAGCCTGACATCATGGTCATCTGCGACAGGGACAAGCTAGACGGCAGACGATGCAATGGCGCTCCGGATTTCATCATTGAGATCGTTTCTCCGGACAATCCCGCGGATGACTACGTCCGCAAGCTATACTATTACAACAATTCCGGAGTCCGGGAATACTGGATCGTAGATCCGGAAAGGAAGCTCGTTACCGTATATTTTTTTGAGGGTAATATCGTAAATTTCCAGTACCCTTTTGACTCGGTTATCAAGGTGAATATTTACGAAGATCTGTTCATCCATTTCTCGGAGATTGCTGATGTGATGAGTAGTTACTGATTGTCCCAGTTTATGCCAGAATCAATACCATGGGTAACTGTGAAACTCAAAATGTAGATTGAGGCTTAGTGCAGGATATATGTTTTTTCGCCGGCATTAGGAACGTCAGCCAAGAAAAAATATATATCCTGCACTAAGCCCGTCGAGAAAGTACCTCGTTTCACAATCACCTGTCTGACTCAATATCATTAAAAGGATGGAATAGCTATGAACGACACCAGCAAACGATTTGACGCTGATCTGATAGGTGAGTACTATACACTTGTGCGAATCCGGCGCAAAGCAGTTGCGGAACATGCAACAGAGACAGTTGCCTTAATTGATGAAGCGATCATCGTATTGAAATCCAAGATCCAGCCGTTGGAGCTTCCCGACCTGCCATTGGAATGAATCGTGTAGGGCGGGTTTTCTCCATCCTGCACATTAAAAACCTCCCTTCCCGCAGCCAATATGCGGTAGGGAGGTTTTTTCTGTATCTGGCAGATTTTTCAGATATTCCACTGATAGCGTTCTCAATACACTAGCAGCCATTTTCTATTTCAATTTGAATTTTACAGTCTTCTTCTTTCCCCTTGCGTCCGTCACGGTAAGCTTATTCCACTTGCCATTCTTTTTCAGGTATTTCCTGTATTTGGAGAGCTTGAAGGACAGCGTTTTCTTCTTATATTTGTTCTTAATGGTCTTGCCGTTCAGCACGACCTTCCGGATCCCGTCAGCGTCCTTGATCTTAACCTTAAAGCTGACGCGGCAGAAGGCCTTGTTCTTGATATTGAGGACCGTCGGGCTGTTTTTGGAAGCTGCCGTGTCCTGCCCCTCTGTCGTCACCTGCTCTGTGGCGGGCGTCTCCGTCTTCGGCGCTGCCTTTTCCGTGGCCGCCTGGGTTGTCTGTTCCTTACGCGTCGCGGAAGCTGTGGCTGCCTGTTCCCTGGCAGCAGGAGATTCCGTCTTGGGCTGTGGCGTTTCTGACGACTGTACCTGCTGCGTGGTGGTTCCCTGTTCGGTTGTCACGTCCTTCTCTTCTGTCGCGTCCTGTTCGGTCGTTGCTGCATCCGTTTCCTCTGTGGCCGGAATTGTCTCCCGTTCCTCTGTTGCAGGCGTTTCCGTCATGGCAGCCTGCTGTGTGGAATTCTGTCCCTGCGCTCCCGGGAAGCCGCTGCCTTCGCTCATTCTTTCCCAAACAGCCTTCTCTGTCGTACCGGTGCTGTTCGGGCTTTCCTGTGTGCTCTCCTGTGTCGTCTGCTCCGTACCGGCAGCCGGATCCGATGACGGCTTCTGTCCTATGGGCGTCTCTGTCGTCTGCCCGCATACCGTACAGGTATAGCGCATCGTCCGTTCATCCTGCTGCACGCCATCATCCCACGCATGCGTTCCGGTTGCGGGAAGCTCCGCGCCACGCGTCACGCATTCCCCGCAGACGGTGCAGAAAACATCGCCGGTGTAACCGGGATTCCCGCAGTCCGCCGCCTTTTCATTTCGCTTCTCCGTCAGGTCATGTACACAGGCCAGGCGGGTAATTCCGATCATCTGCTGTGTCACCTCATAGTTGTCCGCGTCTTCTCCCGTATAGACTGCAACCGCTTCCACTGCCTTTCCCACTGCCAGGGCTTGCTCCGCGTATCCCTCTTTCCAGCTCCAATGCTGCGGAAGCATGACTTTGCCGACCGTATCCTGCTGATATTCCACTGTCCGAAGCGAAGCAGCCAGTCCCGGTGCTGTTCCATAGGGAAGCACCTTCACCTTGACCTGAATGGATTTTTCCTGATAATTTCCGGAATCCGGCACAAAAATGACCTCATGCTCCTGCGCGTCCTTCACATTGGGCACCAGATCCGGTTCCGCGAAGCGGAAACTGCCTGCCACCTTTGTGCTTCCAAACCACGCTGCCCCGACTGTATCCGTAAAGCTGTTTTTCAGGGGCTGCCCATAATACAGCTCGTTTATGGCCGGTTCCGCCGCCAGCGATCCGAGCTGCGCCTTCGTAATCGAAAACGGAAGCCGGATCTGCCCTGTATAGTGCCCGCATCCTGTCACAACTGCCGCAGGCGCGTTCGCGGCACCTGCCGCCCCCACATTGACATGATTTTCATAAGCGACCTGATAATCCGTGTCCTTTTCCAATCCGGAAAAGACCACCTCCGGACAGATCTCCCTGCCGGTATAGACATATTCCGAAGCGGAAAGGGCCGCTGTATCCGGAAGGGAGATGGGCTGCACCGTCACTGTGACATTGGTCTCCGCCGGAAGATATCTGGTATCCCCCTCTGTATAGACATGAATATGCGCGGTTCCCACATCCAGGACCGAAACCATTCCCTGGCTGTCCACCTTCACGATCCCCTCATCATCGGATTCATAGGAAAGAGGACCGCCCTGTGCAGTCACACCCAGCGGAAACGGTTCTGAGCCATACGCCTTGATGATACTGGCCGCTGCCACAGACAAGGTCTGCTTCGCGCGCACGACCTCCGGCAGCTTTTCCAGCACCATATCCTCAGTCGCACCGCAGTCCACACAGGTAAACCGTTTGCGCCCCTCCGACGTGGTTGTCGGCTCCACCAGCACAGCCCCGTTGTCATAATGATGCTTCCCGGTTGCTGCGACAACTGTTCCCTGCTCCAGCAGCTCGCCGCATACCAGACAGTACAGGTCTCCCGTATATCCGTCCGCCCCGCAGGTCACTGCCACAGTGCTTCTCCGTTCCTTGCTGGCATGCAGGCAGACGCTTCTGGTAATGGAAACCTTCTGGCTCTCCACGGCGTAGTTGCCCGCGTCACTGCCTGTATAGACCGCCAGCACCTCGACAGCCTCACCGGGCGCCAGCGCTATTTCCTTCGACGCCGCGCTCCATTCCCAGCCAAGCGGAAGTGAAACCTCAGCCACCGTCTTGACGCTGTACTCTACGGTCCGTACGCTCTCCGGCAGCAGCGGCGCGTTCCCATAGGGCAGCACCGTCACCTGGATCTCGTAGGTCTTGCTTTTGAAATTGGCAGACGAGGGCGTAAACAGCATGGCAAATTGCTTCTGTCCTGTCACAGTCGGCTTCACGGAAGCATCGACAAACTGGAAACTTCCCTCCACCTTTGACTGCCCGAACCACGCGGTTCCATCAGCCTGCACCAGGCTGTCTGACAGCTTCTGGCCGTAATGGATCGTCTGCAGCTGCGGACCGTCTGCCGGTTCTCCCGGCTCCGCCTTTTCGATCGTAAAATAAATCTTCCTGCTGCCCGTATAATTGCCAATTCCCTCGATCAGCACCGTCGGTGCCGTCTGCGCGTTCTGGTTCGCCGCATTCCTGTTGTTCTCATAACCGATGATCTGATAATCCCTGCCATTTACCAGGTCGTCCACCACCACCTGGGGCTCCATGTCCATTCCGGTATATACAAAAGGATTACCCGCCACGCTCCCCGTATAGGGAAGCTGCGCCTGCGTCACACGGATGCTCAGGGACGCCTCCGCGGCGCCATAGTGAAAATCCCCCTCTGTGGACACCGTGATCACCGCTGTACCCACGCCTGCCGCTGTGACCTTCCCGGATTCATCCACAACCGCCACGGTCTCGTCCCCTGAATGGTACTGCAGGCGGCCGCCGGAAACTGTTGCCCGGATCTGCGCCGGAGACGCGCCATAGGTGCAGGTCAGTTCCGTCTGGGAAAGCTGCACCGTCTGCAGCAGCCGGGTGATCTCATACTGCTTTGTATTGGTTCCGCAAAACGCTCCGGCTCCCGTCACACTGACCGTCACCATCCCCGTTCCGCTCTCCGGATACGCATACTCCACCGTATAGTCCGTCCCCTCCCTGAGCTCCTCACCGCCGTAATAGACCGTAGCGGCGCTGTACTGCTCCGAGCCGTTATACTGCACGGAATTCTCCATCAGGTCAATGCTGCCATCCGCCAGATCCAGCAGTCCGGAGATCCGCGTCGTCTCCGTCCGGTCCACGCCCTCCTTCGGCACCTTGGACAATTGGTATTGGATGTCATCCCCCACAAGGCGCATGCCGTAAATGTATCCGTCTGCCGTATCTATCCCCTTAATGTCCATGCGGCCGGAGCCATCGAACTCACACAGGCTGATCCTGTCCGGCATGGAATAAATGAGCTTCCCGTACCGCGTGGCCAGCCGTCCGAAATTACCCGAATAATACTTCTCCGGATTACCATATACATACCAGTAGGCGTCAAAGGTCGCGACATAGATACCCGGAGACGTGATGGCATGCTCCGTAAAGTTGTGCTTATAAAGCAGCTTATCCGTCCCGGCCATGTACCAGTATCCCCCATGATAGATCATCTGCGTCTTGCTGGCTGTCCAGAATGCCGCGTCATAGGACGTGTCCTCACAGGCTTCATAGCCGGCCGGATCCCAGACATGGTCGTCGTCCGCGATCCCCGTGTCACTTTTCATCAGATATTTATGTTCTGCCCGCCCATACCAGTCCTGCACTGGATCGTCAAAGGTAACGTCCACCATGTACCATTTTCCGTCCACCTGCACCTGGTTCCATGCATGGTTGCCGCCGGTCACGATATTGCAGGGAATGTTCAGCTTATGCATATAATACTGAAATGCGGTCGCGTAGCCGTCGCACACCGCGCTCTTGTCGATCACCGCACCCTTCACGTTGTGCACGTCCGGTCCTAGCGTGCCATTGACAGAATCCTCATACGGATAGGTGACATCCACACACAGGAAATCGTGAATGGCGATGACCTTCTCCAAGTCGGACATGCCCGCAGCCAGCCCCGCGATCGTGCGGTTCATCTCCGCCTCCACCTGCTCTCTGTCATAGTCCAGATAGGAGATATCAAGCCTGGTGACCTCCTCTGTCGCCTCCCCGTAGTGTACGCCGATCTCCGTATCCACAAAATACAGCTCCGGATGGCGGTTCAGCACCGCCGCGAACGCGCTGTAAATGCTGCTCCGGCTGATCTTATACATGGATACATCGATCACGGTTTTCATCGCGCTCATCTGCCCGCTCAGATACGTATCAAAATCCGTCAGCACCGCGCCCGAGCCATCGCGTGCCAGCATGAACCGTTCCCTGCGCACGCAGGCTTCCGCCTCCTCATCCGCCGGTTCCGGCAGTCCGCCCTCCTTAATAAACATGGACGGATCATCCTCTGTCACCACCTGTTCCCCGGCGGGCAGCTCTGTCTGCGGCTCCTCTGCCTGCACCGGTATCCGCGCCGCGCACAGGATCCAAAGCATGATCCATATTCCCAATATGCCCTTCTTCATAGTCGTTCTCCTCTCGTGCAGCGTTGTCCCGTCTCTTACTTTCCTCACTACTACCATTATCGGACAAACTGCACAAAAAATCAACAAAAATCAGGACTACAACACCGCAATCTTGCCCACCAGTTCCTGCAATTGATGTTTCAGCTCCTCAATCTCTTGCTGCAGCCTGGTATTTTTTTCCTGTTCCGACTTCAACTGCTGCTCCTTGGATTTCAGCTGCTCGTTTTGTACCTGAAACTGCTCACTTTGTGTCTGGAGCTGCTCTTCTTTCGTCTGAAGCTGCTCTTCTTTCGTCTGAAGCTGCTCTTCTTTCGTCTGGAGCTGCTCACTCAAATCCAATATCTCTTCCTTCTGTGCCTCAATTTTCCTGTCCCTCTGGTCAAATTCCTCCTGAAACAAATCCCTTAACGCACCCATGCCTGTCATCCCCTTTACCCATTTTTTGTCTTGGTTTAACTGTACGATCAGGTTAAATACTGCCTCCACATTGAGCAGATCCCTCTCATCTGTAAATTGTGTAATGTCATCTTTGATACGCTCAATATCTTCCAATTCCACCTGGTCTGTCAGCATTGTGATCCAGTGGTAGGACTGGCCCAGCCGGCTGGTGACGATAATCTGCATATCCATGCAGTTCTCTTTCCGAATATGGTAGATACCGGACTCATAGTTCGAAACCGTGTATCCAGATTCCATAAGCTCCTTTAACAGTTTCACAGGACGCCTCCGCCTGATAAAAGTCAGCGTAATATCCCTCACCGGACGCATTTGCGAATCCTTGGAGGCAAGCAGATATGCATACGCGATTGTACGGTGAAAAATGGCGATCCCAAGCGTATCGTTTGGCGACTTATACTCTACAATGTTGTATTTTCTAAAAATGGCAGCCAATCCGCTGACTGAATGCACCTTTTCCCTGCGGCAGGTGATCAGAAGATCAATCTGGTTGGGCTTAGTGTTCAGCAAATATTCCGGCTGAAATGTCAGATCCTCTTTGACATCCCTCAATTCCAGCTCCAGCGATGCACAGGCCGGCGGGTGATACTGCTTTTTCGCGTCTTTTTCGGATTCTGACATTCCGGAAGCCTGCACTGCCGTTTTCTTCGATTCCCGCTCTTTCATTCTGTTCCTCCTATCATTATCGGATATGCGTTAAAAAAAGTCAACTCAAATCATGTTTACGATCGAAGCCTTTTAGCAAAAAAGGTTTCCCATAAAACAAATAATATATGTATATATAATACCATATCTGTGTGTTTTTATATATAATAAAATTATTTTGTTCATATTTTGTGCACAACATCAAATGAAATGATACTCCAAAAATAACAGGGCAGCTTCACCATTCTCCGTGAAGCTGCCCTGCAGTTTTTCTATATTCCGTTAGATCCCTGCGTCTGCGCCGTCACTCCTTCACCTTGACCTTCTTTGACAGTCCCTTCTTCCGGAACAGCGCCGTATAGGCCTTCTTCTTGCCCTTCGGTACCTTGATCACGGTTTTCGCGTTGACGCCCTTAAACGCGTTTTTGCTGATGGATTTTGCCGTCAGCTTCTTGCTCTTGATCTGAAGTGTCTTTAACTTCTTGCAGCCGGAAAATGCTTTCTTTCCAAGCTTCGCCGTCTTAGCCGGAAGCACCAGCTTCGTGAGGGAGCTGCAGTTTGTAAAGGCTCCATCGCCGATCTCTTTCACATTGGAGGTAATGGTGAGCTTCTTCAGGCGGGTGCAGCCCGCAAAGGCGCCGTCTCCGATCTCTGCCACATTCTTGCCAAGCTTGACGGTCGCAAGCTTTTTGCAGCCCTTGAACGCGTTATCACCGATGGTTTCAATATTGCTGCCAAGCTTCACTTCCTTCAGCTCCGTGTTGCCCTTGAACACGTTCTCCGCAACACTGGTCACCTTGTACTCCACGCCTTCTACCACGATCTTGTCAGGTACCGTGACCTGCTTACCCGTGCCGGAACTGTCGCCGCTGTACTCTACCTGCGGTTCCGCTCCCGTTTTCGTGGTTACGGTATAGGTCGCAGCCTCCGCCTGAAGCTTTGTGCCCTCCGCCGCGGCTGCCTCGGTAGACTGCGCTTCCGTAGACGGTATCTCAACCGCCGGCTCCTGTGTAGCCGGTATCTCTGCCGTCACGTCTGCTCCGTCCGGGTTCTCCGTCGTCGCATCTGCTCCAGCAGGGTTCTCTGTCGTTGCGTCTGTTCCACCCGGATTCTCTGTTGTCGCATCTGCTCCGCCAGGCTCCTCTGTTGTCGCATCTGCTCCGCCAGGCTCCTCTGTTGTCGCATCTGCTCCGCCAGGCTCCTCTGTTGTCGCATCTGCTCCTCCAGGTTCCTCTGTCGTTGCGTCTGCTCCACCCGGATTCTCCGTTGTCGCGTCTGCTCCGGTCGGATTCTCCGTCGTCCCATCTGTTCCCGCCGGGTTCTCCGTCGTCCCATCGGCTCCAGTCGGATCCTCCGTTGTCGCATCTGTTCCCGCCGGATTCTCCGTCGTTGCGTCTGCCCCGGCCGGATCCTCGGTCGTTGCATCTGTTCCCGCCGGATTCTCCGTCGTTGCGTCTGCCCCGGCCGGATCCTCGGTCGTTGCATCTGTTCCTGCCGGGTTCTCCGTCGTTGCGTCTACACCGGTCGGATTCTCTGTCGTTGCATCTGTTCCCGCCGGATTCTCCGTCGTCCCGTCTGCTCCGGCCGGTTCCTCCGTTGTGCGCTCCTTCACGGACAGCGTAACGGTATGTGTCTCTGTCTCTCCATAAGGACTGGTAACCACACATTTATACACGGACTGATCCTGTGCTGCGGAAACCTCCGCCACCCTGTAGGAGGACTGTGTTTCCTCCTCCAGCAGCTTCCACTCCGCTCCGTTCTTCACATACCACTGGTAGGACAGCGTTCCGGAGCCATCTGCCTCTGCCATAAATTCTACGGCGTCGCCGGCAAATGCCTCCACGTTTTCCGGCTGCACGCGGATGACCGGCACGGCCGCAACCGTCAGGTCAACCTGCGCTTTCACCGTTCCTTCATTTTCTGTATAAACGATCACCATGGGCTGCGTGCCTGCCGCGGTGAGATCCGGCTCTCTCTCAAGCTGGTAATCTGTCACCGCCTTGCTGTATCCGTCCGCGTAATACGCCGTCACCACAAGATCCGAAAGCTCCAGCCTGTCTGTTGTTAAGTAAAGCGTCTTTTCCTTCTCCGCTGTCAGGCGCTCCGGCTGCATGGACGGATTATGCTCCACGCGGTACGCCGCCTGCCCGCTATATGTGATCCGGTAGTTTCCGGTCACATCCTCTCCTGCCGCGTTCACGACAGATGCTTTTCCCTCTACAGCGCCCTTAATGGAAATGGTTCCCTGTCCGAGCTTTCCGAAGGGCTCTGACTGCCCGGTAAAGGTTATGGCTTCGCCTTCCTCCGGCTGTGCCGTGAAGGCCAGCGTGCCTGCCGCATCTCCCGTGACAAGGCTGCCCTCTGCCACGCGACATTTTGCAAGCAGCGGCGCCCCGGAGTAAATGACCTGCTCCTCCGGTGAAAATGTAACTTCCCTCTGCCTGATCACAAGCTGCGCACTGCCCTCTGCCGCTTTATAATTCGTCTTTTCCACTTTGTAGTACACGGTATAGGTACCCGCATCCGTAAATGCCGGCTGTGCAGCCGTATAGGAAATCTCTGTTCCGGATTTAACCTCCGCCCATGACATTGCTGCGTCCTGCGGCGCTTCCACGGTAATGCCATGCGCCTTGCCATCATAGGTCAGATCCACATCCTCTGCCCGCCAGTCCATAACGCCCGGCTCCACCACCAGCGTGAAGCTGACCGCCTCCGCAGCGGCATAATTTCCGGACGCTGCCGTCGCCATGGAGATCTCATAGGTTCCGGTTTCCGTAACCGTGAGGCTGTCCCCCTGTACGGCTGTCTCCTGCTGCGCGTCTTTTTTCTTCGATGTATAGGCAGGCGTACCTGCACCCTCACCGAAGCTGAAATACTGCGCAAGGGCAAGTGGCTTTCCGTCCACCTTCTCAAATCCGATGGTCACGGTCTGCTCTGCTGCCTGATTTGCCACCGCGATGGGATCTACCGTCAGCGCTGCGGGTTCGGTATAAGCTGCACCCACCGCATTGGAGATCTCGCAGCGGTACGCGTAGCCATTTTCCGAGAGCGCCGTGGCCTCTTTCTTATATACCGGCTCCGTCTGTCCGGCCAGCAGCGTCCATTCCCCGCCTTCGCGCATCCGCACATACCACTGGTAGGCCGGCGAGGTTCCGGTGCCCTCCGCCGCGAACTGCACCGCACCCGGCACTGTCACGCGCGCGTCTGCCGGCTGTGTCTTCACCGCCGGTGCCAGCATCACGGTGATCGCCACCGCCGTCTGGCAGGTCTTTCCATTCTCTGTATAGGACACCGCGATCTGTTTTGTTCCCGCTGTTTCCAGATCCACGCCGTCCAGATCCGCAATGAAATACGGTCCCTCCGCCTGGGACGTGTCGCTGCCCTTCAGGAAGCCCTTGCTGACCTCCCTCGTATATCCGTCCTCAAAGGCCGCCGTCACGCAGATATCCGCGATCATGGCCGCCGCATCCGGCTCTTGGCCCGCCGCGTAAACGGACTGTGTCTTCACCGCCGTAATGGACTGGGGCTCCATCGCCGGATCATGCGCCACCTGCAGGGCGCCTGCCATCACGGAGATCTCATAATTTGACGTCACATCCACTGACGCGTCCGCCGTTTTCACCAGCTTCACGCCCCCAATGCTGATGGTTCCATTCTCCGTCAGCTCCAGCGTGCTCGGTGTCAGCGTGATCGCCGCTATGCAGTCTCCCTCTGCCAGCCCGTTTTCCGAAACGGAATACTTCGTCTGGTCAACCGCCTGATGCCAGAATACGCTCTG
>CAMHJT010000085.1 GCA_946185495.1 uncultured Clostridiaceae bacterium
ACCTCTGACCTGACAAAGGACAGGGCAGAGTGGGATACGGCACAAACCACGGTATCCGGCCTGAAGCCTGGAACCTGGTACTTCATCGTGGAGGGCAGCAAAAATGAACTGGACAGCCCGGTGACTGTGGCCACTGTGAGCAGGCCGACGATCAGCAGCCGTACCATGCAGCCGTCCGCGCTTGCGAAGGACAGCGTGACCTTAAACGGCATCGCCGCGCCGGAGAACTACATTACAGACGAATATGTGGAATCTGTAAGCTTCCTTTACAGGGAAAAGGGTGCGGCAGAGTGGACGCAGACAGGCGAGGCAGCGCCTGCCGGACGGTTTGAGAAAGCCCTCACAGGATTAAAAGAGGATACGGATTATGAATACATGGCAGCCGTGAAGGTGAAGGATGCGGAGACGCCGGAGTACGGGGAGATCATCGTGTTCCATACCCTGAGGACTGAGAATACCGGCTCCATTGGAGTGGAGGTAAGAAGCGAGGAAAAGCGGGAAGTGATCGTTTCCATTGAAGAAGGAAATGACGTGCTCGCCTCCATGAAACCGGACGAGAACGGGAAGGCAGAGTTTACCTGCCTGCCGGACGGCAGCTACAACGTGGTTGTCCGTTCCGCGGACGGGGATTACACCGAGACCAGGATGATCACGGTGGAGAACGGATCGGCAGTGGCAGTTGTATTTGAGGTGCCCGTCGGAAAGATGGCAACGGTCGTGGAAGTAAAGGAAGGCGCGCCGAAAGCGGCCGTGGAGGGACTTAACGATATCCTGACGCCTGCGGACAAGGAGGACACGGCCAAGGGACTGAAGGATGTGGAGATCCGCCTGGAGGTAGAGGAAAAGGCTGCCGACAAGGCGGACGGCGCGGATGAGATCAGGGAGCTTCTTGGGAAAGAGGAAAAGGTGGATACCTTCCTTGACCTCTCACTGTATAAGACGACGACTGATCTTGACGCGGAAGGAAACGCGACATCGATCGACACAGAAAACATCGGAGCGGAAAACACGAAGGTAGTGGAGATCGCCATCCCGTATAGCGCCGCTAAGACGGGAACCTTCAGGATGTACCGTTACCATAACAGGATCGCGGAGCCGCTTTCCGTGCTGGCAAAGCGGGCAGCGTCAGCCTTTGCGGACGGAACCTATTTTGTGGACAAGAGCAGGGGATATATTTACCTGTACGCCAGCGGGTTCTCCACCTATGCGATCATACAGGAAGCAGGAGCTTCCGGCGAAAACAGCGGCTCCACGCCGGAAAATCCGTCAGGACAGGACGGCACGGAGACTCAGGACAGCAGCGAGACGCAGAGCCAGGACAGTACCGAGACAGCAGGCCAGGACAGCACCGAGTCAGCGAGCCAGGACAACACCGAAACAGCAGGTCAGGACAGCACCGAGACAACGGACCAGGACAGCACCGAAACTACGGACCAGGACAGCAGCGAGACAAAGGGTCAGGACAGTACCGAGACAACGGGTCAGGACAGCAGCGAGACAACGGGCCAGGACAGCAGCGAGACAACGGGTCAGGACAACACGGAGACTCAGGGTCAGGACAGCACCGAAACTACGGGTCAGGACAACACGGAGACCCAGGACAGTACGAAGACGCAGGACAAGACCGAGTCCTCAACACAGAAAACTACAGAGAAACAGACACAGGGAACCACCCAGAAGCCGACGCAGGGAACCACCTCCGCATCATCAGGAAAGACAGGCACCACGGAGAAACCGGCATCGGTGAAGACTTACAGCGTGACCTTCAAGGCAAACGGAGGCAGCGGCACCATGGCCGTGCAGAAGATCACCGGCAAGGCGAAACTTGCCGCCAACAGCTTCACCTTCGACGAGCATCAGTTTGACGGCTGGAACACGCAGGCGGATGGAAAAGGAACTGCCTACAGCGACCAGGCGGAGGTTACTCCGAAGGCGGACCTGACGCTGTACGCGCAGTGGAAACAGGCAGAACTGTCTGCGGAAGCCGCAGAAAAGAAGGCAGGGCTTGACATCAACGCGAAGCTCAAAGCATACCACCGCGGCAGCCGGGTGGACGTGACCTGGGGCAAGGTGGAAGGCGCCGACAGGTACAGGATTTATTCCACCTACTGCGGCAACAGCAAATACGAGCTTGTGAAGACGGTGAAGGGCAGCGCGAAGCTGAAGATCACCTATGACAAGTTAAAGGGCAGGAAGCTCAGCCCCTACAAGCACGTCAAGCTCTACATTGTGGCGGAGAAGGCTGTGAAGAAGAATGGAAAGACCACCTGGCAGCAGCTTACCAAGACGATCACGGCGCATATCGTTGGAAAGAAGAATGAGAAATTCTCCAACGTGAAGAAGATCAAGCTCACCAGGACATCTTACACGCTGAAGGTCGGGAAGAAGGCCAAGATCAAGGCCAAGACCGTTCTGCAGTACCCGGGCAGGAAGCAGCTTGGCAACGCCCACGCGAAGGAATTCCGCTACGCCACCACGGACGAGACGATCGCGACTGTGGACGCGAAGGGAAGGATCAAGGGCGTCGGTGAAGGAAGCTGTACCGTCTATGTATATGCGAGAAACGGTCTCGCAAGGAAGGTCACGGTTACGGTTAAGCCGTGACGCAATGAGCTGCCGGATCAGGCAAAAAACGGCTGCGGCATCATGTCGCCTGCCGGCTCCATGAGGGCAGGCGGAACATCACGTAAGAGTGGCGTTCCGCCTGCTATATTTTTGCGTTGTGTTCCGCTTTTTGCTGCATATATGGTTTTCCCGTTGCAAACGGGCTGCATTTCCTGTAAACTATTGTATGTCAGAAAGAGAAGGTGGAGATGGTTTATGAACAGAAATTTACAAAGCAGTGCCCTGGAGCTGGTCGACAGGCTGGAACGCGACAGGGATCTGTCGGATGAGGAATTCTTTCTTGTCCTGACGGACGATGATGAAGAATTCCGGGAGTATCTCGCCGCAAGAGCAAGGGCAGTGCGGGAAAGGGTGTACGGAAAAGAGGTATATCTCCGCGGTCTGATCGAATTTACGAATTACTGCAAAAATAACTGCAGATATTGCGGCATCCGGAGGGATAACAGGAACGCACAGCGTTACCGGCTGACCGGGGAGGAAGTGCTGGCAAGCTGTGATACGGGGTATGCGCTGGGGTTCAGGACCTTTGTCCTGCAGGGCGGGGAGGATCCATTCCAGACAGATGACAGGATCGTCTCCCTCATAACCCGGATCAAGGCGAGGTACCCGGACACAGCGGTTACCCTGTCCATCGGTGAACGGGAGCGGGAGAGCTACCAGCGTTTTTTTGACGCCGGCGCAGACCGGTACCTGCTGCGGCATGAGACGGCGGATCAGGCGCATTATGAACTGCTGCATCCTGCGGAGATGTCATTTGTGCACAGAATGCAGTGCCTGCGGGAACTGCGAAAGATCGGATATCAGGTGGGCTGCGGTATGATGGCGGGATCTCCCGGACAGAAAACCGAACACCTTGTGAAGGATTTAAGGTTTTTGCAGGAATTTAAGCCGGAGATGGTCGGGATCGGCCCCTTCATTCCCCACCACGATACGGAATACGCGAGCTGCCCTCCCGGAACGGTGGGACTGACGCTTAAGCTGTTATCCGTTGTCCGCCTGCTTTTGCCGGAGGCGCTGCTTCCGGCCACGACTGCCCTTGGAACCATCGATCCCATGGGGCGTGAAAAGGGGCTGATGGCGGGAGCGAATGTCGTCATGCCGAATCTGTCCCCGCCTCAGGTGCGTGAAAAATATCTGCTGTATGACAATAAAATCTGCACAGGGGACGAGGCGGCCGAGTGTATCCGCTGCATGCGGGCGCGGGTGGAGCGCACCGGCTATCAGATCGTGGTAAGCAGGGGCGACTGGCATTGCTGAAACCAGAATGGCTGGTGGAAGCGGGAAATGTAAAATACTGATGCAGTACAGAAAAGGTCTTGTGCTTCTTTGTTTTTTATGGGAAAATAATACAAAACGGAAACTGTTCAGGGGTGATCTTTGCAGTCCGGATGGTTGAAGTAAGGCAGAAAGGAGAATAGAGTATGCATGGTCAGGTGATCACAACGATGGAAAAGCGCAGCTCGGCGAGGGCGTACAGCACGGAGCCGCTGTCCCAGGAGGAACTCGATATCATATTAAAGGCAGGGCTGATGGCGCCGACGGGCATGAACCGGCAGGAGATTCATTTTACAGTGGTGAAGGGGGATCATCCGGTGCTGGCAGAGCTTGACGAGGAAAAGAGGAGGCTGCGGGGGCAGGAAAAGCAGCCGGTTCCGTTTTATTACAACGCGCCGGTGCTGGTTGTGCTTAGCGCCGAGGAGGATTTTAAGTGGAGCAAGGTGGACGCTGGCATCGCGGTGGAGAATATGACGCTGGCGGCGGAGAGCCTGGGACTTGGAACGCTGATCATCGGCTGTATCTATGACGCGATGCATGGAGAAAAGCGCGCGTATTTTTCGGAACAGTTAAAGATACCGGATGGATATGATTTCCAGATCGCGCTTGCTGTGGGACACAAGACAGATGACAAGACGCCGCACGCCTACGATTTTGACAAGCAGGTTACGATTTTATAAGGTGTTCAGGATCGTGAAGCAGGTACAGGAAGACAATTACCCGGATATGAAGATCCAGAACGCGATGCGTCCGGAGGAGAACCCGGGTTATCAGATGAAGGATACCGGGAAGATTGATTTACGGGTCTGCGGGATGGCTCTGTCAGGAGCGCGTCGGCGATAGAGGATAAAAATGACAGGTTTTGGATGATTTTGTGAATAAAGCCGTGGAGGGAAGATGTCAGCAAGGGCTGTCCGGCGGTTTGCGGCGGATAGGGGGCTGCATCTTCCCTGCTTTTGGTTTTGGCTTTGTCGATGGCAGGATGCCAGGCATTATCTCTGTGGCAAAAGACCTACTCTGACTCTGCTGCTAAACAATACTTTATGATGTCGTAATGGTCAAAGGCAAGCTCCTCTTTTTTCAGGGAATTTACCGAAGCCCAGCCGGCGTGCAGGGCGTCGCTGTTGGCCACAGGCCTGACCAGATCCTCATCCACCACCGCCTGATAGGCGACGCTCACGATCCAGCCCCTGGGATCCCTGCCTTGGGTGGAGGTCACCTTGACCAGGTCATGCTCTGTGATCTGCACGGATACCGAGGTCTCCTCCAAAAGCTCCCGGCTGGCCGCGTATTCCAGCGAAATGTCGGTCGGCAGATAGAAGCCGCCGGGAAGCGCGAGCCGGTTGACATAGGGGTGGTCTGCCCTTGTGATGAGCAGGATCTTGGAACGGTCGCGGTTGAAGATCAGCAGGTCTACCGCGATGGAGGGCGCATCGTAATCCTTCCG
This sequence comes from uncultured Clostridiaceae bacterium, assembly GCA_946185495.1. GTDB lineage: Bacteria > Bacillota > Clostridia > Lachnospirales > Lachnospiraceae > CAG-590. The sequence goes on from CAMHJT010000085.1 coordinate 5,348, forward strand.
GTTGTATTTTTCCAGATAAATGTCCTCGCCTTTTTTATCATTCAGGATGCGGTCCGACATGGCAAACATTTCCTGGATGGACCGTTCACTGTAAAATAATGGAATAATGCCGTACAGATGGGCTGCCCCGTAGTCGGTGAGCATGAAGGTGTCTTCGTCCACGAATTCCATCAGGAAATTGTCCTGAAGGAAACGGATCTGTTCGCGGTAGGCCTCCCGGAAGTCCTCGTGAAATCTTGCCCTGTAGGACTTCATGGAAATGAATCCGAAATAGAACATGACGGAGAGCGCCTTCGCCCGTTCCTCCGCAGGGGGCAGAGCTGCAATGTCATTGATCGGCAAAATCCCATGGTCGACAGCGTCAAAATATTTTTGCAGCTTATGGTCGGCGCATCCCAGATTGTAAGCAAGGTATCCCCCGACAAAGGACTGGGCGCCAAGACCGAAGCCCACATAGGAGGTCGCGTCCACCACGCGCTTTGTCAGGTAGGAGGAGGTTCCGAGGTCTTTCGGAATCCTGCTGAAGGTATTCTTCCCGTTGTTGGCGAGATAGCCGGCCTCCTTCAGGAGACGGTAGGCGATCTCATACTGGCGGTTTACTTTATAGAGCGTCACGCCCTGGGATTCCGCCTCCAGCTTCGTCCCCTTATACCGGTTGCGGTAGAGGGTAATGAATTCCGGCTGCAGCGCGATGGTGTAGCGGATGGTGTTGGCGAAATCCTCATCGGACTGGTTTAGGAATCCGTACATCAGGTCGATGTTGAGCCTGTCAAAGCCTGCGTTTCGGATGTTCTCCACAGCTTTTTCGTAGATGGATTTGGATCCCTCCCGTCCAAGGGATTCCAGAAGCTTTTCCGATACCGTCTGAAATCCCATGGAAATGCGGTTGTAGCCAAGTTCCCGGATCTTTCGGATTTTCTCCGGATCATTTGCCGCGATCACGGGAGTGGTCTCAATGCTGAGATACATTCCTTCTTTTAAGTTGAACCGTCTGATAGATTCTGTGATGCGCCCGAGCTGCCCGATGGACAGATAGGACGGCGTGCCGCCGCCGAGGTCGTAGCCCGCAACCGGCTTATCCCCGATCATCTCCCGGTATAATTCGATTTCCTTTAGAAGATGGTCCACATAGGTGTCCGGATCCTCCTCCGACGGATGGTCCAGCACTACATATTCACAGAATCTGCATCTGGCCTGGCAGAACGGAATATGCACGTAGAGGCAGATTTCCTCCTGTTTTTCGATATTTTCCCGTACAAGCTCATAGATTTCCTTTGTGTCGTGCAGTTCGTACTGCGCCAGAGAGTTGGGGCGCAGCGGATAGGCTGTGTTGCAATAGTGGTGGAATTTGATTCCCCTGTCAAAGATTTCTCTGCATTTCATCCTGTTTCCTCCTTCGTTGGATCCTTTTTATATTCATTTTGCGACTACTCCGAAAATATGTCAAGTAATTTGAAGGCGTGTCGCACGATGCGTATATCGTTTTGTCGATCGCCTGTGATATAAAATGCTTGGCGGTGATTTTTATAAATGATATAATAAAGATACTCAGCAGGTTTGCATATTTACTACGCAGATCGTGCCAAAACAGTGGATGGAGCCAAGTGAATCAGAATGCATCGGCTGGGTTTGAATGCCTGTGCAAAATGCTGCCGGTAGGGGATGAAAGCGGGGTGTGTTGTATTTGAAGCTCAGAATGGGAGGATGGCTGGGAATCGTCCTTGTGATGATACTGGCAGGAGGAACCTGTGTCCTTGCTTCAACGCAGAGGGAGACAGATAGCAATGCACAATTCCGGATTTATGATCTGACAATAGATGGGGAAGGATCCGTGAAGGATCTTGGAAATACGGAGCCGGTATTTTCGTGGAAACTACAGTCAGAAGTGATCGGTGAGAGACAGACCGGCTATCAGGTCGTCGTTTATCGGACGGCGGATCAGAAGCTTGTATGGGATTCCGGAAGGATCCATACGGATCAGTCCCGGAATATCCGGTATGAGGGCGAGCCGCTGGAGGAATGCACATCTTATAACTGGACGGTTCAGGTTTGGGATCAGGATCAGGAGACGGTTCAGGAATCGGGTGGAGGTTTTGAAACGACCATACGGGCAGACCGCCTGCGGGAAGCCAAATGGATCAGGAATGCAAAGCATACGGATCCGGGAGATGTGGTCTTGTTCCGCAGACCGTTTTCGTTAAAAGATGGCAAAACAGTGGAAAAGGCGTATCTTTACACAACGGCTCTCGGAATCTTTGATGTCTTTTTGAATGGAGAGCGGGTGGGATATACAGGCGAAGACGGGAGCAGGATCTATGATGAGCTGAAGCCCGGCTGGACGGATTATTCTATGCGTTGTATGTACTATACATATGATATTACCGATTATCTGATGGAGGGGAAAAATGTGATCGCGTCGGAGGTTGCTCCCGGCTGGTATGCAGGAGAGATCACAAGGAACAAAAATACGGCTTCCTTTTCAGAGGAAAGCAGGGATTTGGCTTTTCTTTGCATGATCACGATTGAGTATGCGGATGGATCAAAGGAGACGGTGATCACAGACGATACATGGGAAACCTCGGGAGACGGGCCGTACCGGTTTGCGGATCTGTATGACGGAGAATGGTATGATGCGGAGATGGACGCAGGCTGTGACTGGCTCCGGACGGGAGGCTCCGGGTGGGAACAGGCCGTTATATCGGAGGACTTTAAGGGTATGCTGAACGCCCGCCTGGGAGCAAGGGTGACCGTGCGGGATGATCTTTGCAGGAAGCCGGCTGCTTACAGGATATATGCGGGGATCAGAGACAATGGTACAACCTTTGGAAGCATAGATCTTCTGGATGAGCCGGATCCGATCGGATCCGTGCATTTAAAGGCTGATGAAACCCTGATCGTGGATCTGGGACAGAATATGGTTGGGTTTCCTGCATTTACCGTGCAGGGAAGAAAAAAGACCACGGTGAAGATCCGCTTTGCAGAGATGCTGAATGACTCCGGATCGCTGGCTCGGGGAAATGACGGACCGGCAGGAAGTATTTACAGGGCAAATTACAGGACGGCCAAAGCTTCCCTGCACTATGTGCTGGGGGGTGAACCGGAAGGGGAAGCATACCGTTCCAGATTCGTGTATTACGGGTTCCGGTATATGGAGGTCACAGCAACGGATGATATCTGCATTTCAGAGATCTGCGGGCATGTGGTGACCTCGGTGGGACGGGATACCGGATACATTTCAACCTCAAATGCAGATGTGAATCAGCTGTTTGGGAACATTCGATGGGGGCAGTACGGTAATTTTATCAGTGTTCCCACCGATTGTCCGCAGAGGGACGAAAGGCTTGGCTGGACGGGGGATTTTCAGATCTTTGCGGCGAGCGCGGCCTACAATGCGGATATGGAGACCTTTATGGAAAAATGGATCGAGGATTCCATAGACAATATCCGCAAATATGGAATGTATCAGTCGACAATTCCCACGGCGCAGTTAGGAGGCGTGATGGCGGGGTGGTCGGACGCGGGCGTGACGATCCCATACCTGTTTCATCAGATGTACGGCGATACCGCATATATGAAAAAGGCGTATCCATATATGAAGAAATATATAGAGGGACTCGGGGAAAATGGGAATGGCTATCATCCGGAGGCCTTCGGAGACTGGCTTGCATCCGATGAGAGTACGCCGGTGGCGTTCTGTAATCTGGCTATGTATTCACATGTCACACACCTGATGTCCCTTATGGCGGGGATTTTGGGGAAACCGGAGGATGAGGAGCTGTACCGTGGATTATCGGATGGCGCAAGGGTGGAATTTCAGAGACGCTATGTGGATGAGGATGGAAGTCTGAAGGTGACCAGCCAGTGTGCGTATCTGATGGCGTTATCGTATGATCTGCTGCCGAATGAGAAATCCGTCCGGCAGAATCAAAAGGCGCTTCGGAAGGCGATTTTGGAAAATGATGAACGGTTATCCACAGGATTTCTCGGCACGGCTATGCTGGAAACCGGGTTGAGCAGGGCAGGCCTTTCGGATCTGGCTTATGATCTGTTGCTGCAGACGGAGGCGCCCTCCTGGCTTTATTGTGTACGGCAGGGAGCCAGCACCGTATGGGAGCGCTGGGATTCCTATACGGAGGAAAAAGGGTTTGGGAACAGCGACATGAATTCGTTTAACCACTATGCGTTTGGCTGTGTTGCAGAATGGATGTATGCGGATATGGCCGGTATCCGAAGCGGGAGCGGAGGCTTTCAGCATTTTTTGCTGTCGCCCCAGATCGATGGGAGAAAGAGGGAAAACCTGCCGGAGGGACAGAAGAGGATTACCCATGTCAACGCATCCTATGATTCCTGTTATGGAAGGATCCGATCCTCATGGAATACGGGAATTAAGCATGTGGTTCTGAAATATCAGATGGAAATACCGGCAAATACCTCGGCAGAGATTGTGTTAAAGCTGCCGAAGGGGATCCGTGAGGCGGAAATTAACGGTGAACGATACAAGCTTCAACAGATCGGGAAATGTCCGGGGCTTCATAAGGTGTGCGTGGATGAGTCAGAGGAGTATGACACACTTTCCTTTGAGGCGGAAGCGGGAGCCTATATGGTTCTGTTTCCGGGGGATCAGGAATATGCGTTTCCTGTTTCGGAAGAATGGTTGGAAACGTTGCCGCAGGATGAGGGGAACAGGCAGAAAGAGGATCCTGCGGACGTCCCAAATGCGGCAAGTGAAAAGGACGAAGTTGTAAAGACGGAGACGGCACAGAGCGAAGCTGTGAAGACGGAGTCTGAAAAGACCGAAGCTGTGAAGACGGAGGACGTAAAGACCGAAGCTGCGAAGACGGAGGCTGCAAAGACCGAAGTTGTGAAGACGGAGTCCGCAAAGACCGAAGCTGCGAAGACGGAGGCTGCAAAGGGAGAGTCTGTGAAGACAGAGACTGCAAAGAACGGATCCGTGAAGACGGAGGCCGCAAAGGGAGAGTCTGTGAAGACAGAGACCGCAAAGAGCGGATCTGTGAAGACGGAGACAGCAAAGAACGAGTCCGTGAGGGTAGAGTCTGCAAAGAGTGGGACCGTGAAGACGGAGTCTGCAAAGAGCGGATCTGTGAAGACGGAGACAGCAAAGGGTGACTCCGTGAAGACAGAGGCCGCGAAGAATGGAAGCGTGAAGACAGGGGAATCGGAGAAAAAAACAGCAAATACAAAAGAATCAGGAGTCAAAGTATATAGGCCGGATCATCTGACAGGTATCAATCTGCCGGAAAAAGCGACCTGCAGGATCTCAAAAAAGATTACGGTCAAGGATGCAGATGGAATACAGACAATACTGCTGAACGGACATGCTTTAAAGTGTAAAAAAGGAAAGAAAAAGGTGTCATTCAAGCTGATCAAATACAAGAGATTTTTAAAGAAGAAAGGAAAATGGAACCGGCTTGCTGTGAGGGATCTGAATGGACGGAAGAAATCCGTTCAATTCAAGATCAGGAAGTCAATTGCATACTGGACGGCTCCCGACGGATAGTTCATTTACACTTCGGGCATGAGCTAAAGCATACCTTCGAACTAGGCTTGCCCTGCGCCTTTGGCTTGGGCTCGCCAAGGTCTCAGGCATTGCGCTTAGTTGCTCACGCAGCGGTACAGCACTCGCGGATATACATTTCGATGCCTCTGGTTTGGTTTCCACGGTGCATACAGAGGTACTAACCATTCGGTGTTGCCGAATGCTAAGGACCTCTAGCATAAGATGTGCTTCCTTTGTCAGCACATCTAAGGACCGGTGTTCGCAAATAGCCCTTCGTTGTAAATAAACTATCCTCAGGGAGCCTGTGTATCGGCTGAAGAGTAAATTGTTACGAGAGGTTACAAAAAGAGGTTACAAAAGATTTCAAAAATTAGTAAAAATGTATTGACAAAGAAGTTATATTTTGCTATTATAGATAAGCGTCACAAGTAAATATTGTATTTGATTTAGGCATGGAGAAATACTCAAGTGGCTGAAGAGGCGCCCCTGCTAAGGGTGTAGGTCGTTTATAGCGGCGCGAGGGTTCAAATCCCTCTTTCTCCGCTCTTTTTTCAAAAAAATGTAAAAAAGTTGAAAAAAGTCCTTGACAATATAAAAGTATTGTGATAAAGTAATGACTGTTGCGGCGCTGAACAAGATGCCGCAGGGAACGAACCATGAAAACGGAATAATGATGAAGAATCGTGATGATTGAACAACAAAACAA
>CAMHJT010000086.1 GCA_946185495.1 uncultured Clostridiaceae bacterium
ATCCTATACCCTGAAACGGTACTGAGATGGTCTGTTGAAGACGCGTCCGCGGCGGTTCAGGAGGGGGACAGGACCGCGGCGGCGCTGGATCGTGAAATGAAAAAATCGTTGAACTATCGTAAAAACAATATGATTTGAAGGTTGTATGGTTTGTGAGGTTGTGTTATACTACTTCTTATATTAGGCAATATGGTGCAAGATGAGAAGCAGGGAGGTATGAAGCTGTGAAAAAGATTATGTTGGGGCTGTTGCTTGCCGTGGGACTGGTTATGGGAGTGTTGGCGGGATGCGGCCAGACTGCAAAAAACAGCGTGAATTTTGGAATGAAAGACAGTAAACTGATTGATAAAAAAGCGGATCAGAAAAATGACACGGACATTACAAGCGGGGAGATTCAGGTCGGGATTGTCCTGCCGACAAAGAATGAACCGAGATGGCTGCAGGATCAGAAACAGTTTGAGGAGATTTTGGGAAATGCCGGCTTTAAGAGCCAGGTGCTGTTCAGCCAGGGTTCCTCAACCACGGAAAAAACAAATGTGGAAAAGCTGATCGGCAAAGGGATCAAAGTGCTCTTAATCTGTGCGCAGGATGGTTCTGTCGCGGCGGAGGCGGTAGAAGAAGCAAGGGATGCGGGCGTGAAGGTGATCGCGTATGACAGGCTGATCACGGATACGGATGCGGTAGATTACTTTGTCACCTTTGACAGCTTTTCTGTAGGTGCCGAGCAGGGGCAATACCTGATTGACAAGGCGCCGTCCGGAACGGGCATTCCGCTTTATCTTTATGCCGGTTCCGCAACGGATAACAATGCTTATGTTTTCTTTGAAGGCGCGTGGAGCGTTCTTCAGCCGAAGATTGCGGACGGAACCTTTAAGATCGCGAATTCCTCTGAGGCTGAGGCGCTGAAGGGGAAGGGAAACCTGAACAGGGATGAACTCGGAAGGATCATCAGGCAGATCACCACTGACTGGGATTTCAGCGAGGCGAATGCCAAAGCGGCGGAGGATCTGGCTGCGGTAGGTCCTGACCTGAAGGGCGATGTGGCTGTGCTTGCGCCAAATGACGGGACAAGCCGCGCGATAGCGGATGCGTTTATGGCGGACACGGACATTATATCGTATCTCATCACCGGGCAGGACGGCGAGAAGGCGTCCCTCCAGTATGTGATTGATGGCAGGCAGTCCATGACGGTGTTTAAGGATACCAGGACGTTGGCAGCGGATTCGGTAGCGATGGCGCTTGACCTGTTAAATGGCAGGGAGCCTGTAACGGATACGACATACAATAACAATGTGATTGATATTCCCGCGAAACAGGCGGCCATTGTAGTTGTGACGAAGGAAAACTTAAAGCAGACTATGATTGATTCGGGATATTATGAAGCGTCTGATTTTTCCGGTTTATAAGGTAAGGACGGCTTTCTGTATGGTGAATGATGGAAAAATGCGTGCCCTGATGGACGGGCTAAATGATGAAAAGGCAGGGAAAAAATGATGAGCAAGACAGGAAAAAAACAGTTGGCAGGAATTATACTTGCGGCCGCGCTGCTTTGCACAGGCTGCGGAAATCAAACGGCAACGGAGCAGACGAAGGAATCCGGTCAAAGCGTTGCGGATGTGGACCGGGAGCAGACGACGCAGGCAGAGACTAATGCGTCGGAGCAGGCGGAGGAAACAGCGAAGCAGGATGGCATGGCAGAGTATCTGGAGAAGCTCGCGGAGACGGAGAAGCAGTCTGCGCAGTTGAAGGATTCCATAGACCATGATGATCTGAATCAGGTGGAGTACAACGCGAAGACAGGCGAGCTTTATCAGTTGTGGGATCAGTCGTTGAATGACCTGTGGAAGGTGCTGGAAAGCGTCTGCGCGCAGGATCAGCTCGAGACTCTGCGGGACGCGCAGGCTGACTGGATCACGGAAAGAGACCGGAAGATAAAGGATGCGGGAATGGAAGTTGAGGGAGGCTCTATGCAGCCCATGCTGGAGAATATGGAAGGCGCAAAGCTGACGGAGGCAAGAGTCCATGAATTGATGGGTTATCTGCCAGGATATGAGGAGGCGCCTGTGCCTGAGGAAGCGGATGGCGAAGAGAGCAGCCGGTTGGATGCATTTCTGAAAAATGAGGCGGAGATGACGGTTGCGGATCAATTTGTGCAGGAATCCACAATGCTGGAAGGGGATTTTCAGCCGGGAAAAGCCTTCAAATTAGACGATATCAAGGAGATGATCGGAAAAAATGAAGGTATCGCGCAGACGGAGCCGGTGGTCAGCTATGCGGCTTTAGGGAGCGCGAAAACGAAGGCGTTTGCCGTTCGTCTGCAATATGATACCGAAGCGGAAAATATGACGCAGTTTTTGATCCTTTCGGAGCAGGATGGCAGCCTGAAGCTTTGTTTTGCGATAGATGGATGGAGCAGGCGGTATCCGGGAATCAATAAATACGGCGTTGTGTTTGACGGCGGTTCAAATGGAGCCGGCTCCCATAGCGGTGCGGTATATGTACCGGATTCATCCTTTGTGTATCACAAGCTGATAGAGTGGGATGAGAACTATTACGGCTATGACTTTTATGATGAGCAGGGAAAGGCTGCGGAGGCTGTCAATGCTATTATGAAGGAGGCGGGAGACGGAAACGAGACCGCGATGGGAGTCGCTTACACCAGAGCGGTCATCGATGGTAAGGAGTATTATTATTACCTGGGCTCAGACGGCATCACACAGGAAACGGTGGACTATATTGACGGGATCGCGGCGGCGCATGATTTTACCTTTGACGGAAAGGACAAGGTGGATCAGGCGGAGTCTGACTATGCGGAAAAACTGGGCGTGGGAGAAATCTATTCCGATCAGACGATGGCGGAGTGGAAAGATCTGAATTAACGGATGTGGATTTCGGAAAACAGTATTAAAAAACTCCATTCCTGATGCTGGCTTGCACAGGAATGGAGTTTTGTTATCTGGTATAACCGATCTTAAATAACTCGACGGTTATATTTGTGAAACGGGACGTCAGCCGGATTATACTTAGGGCCTGTAGGGGTTGTTATTTTGGTTCCTGCCTGGCGGCAAAGTCGATCTGCTGTACGATACCGGCGGCGCCGGTAGATTCATGCAGGTAAAGGCCGGTCTGCTTTACAACAGCCTGAAGGGCGTTGGTGGCCTCATCCCTGTAGGAGAAAGGCGTTGCCGCAGCCGCGAGGCAGATAGCGCCGATATCGCCCTCCTTCAGGTTCATGAGCTGCGCCTGGCCCGCAAGTCCCGGCCGGAAGAGCCTGAGCCTGCTGTAGACGGAGTCATTCTCATCGATCCAGCCATTGCCGTCCTCATCATAGGCGGACAGATCCAGAAAGCCATTGCCGGAACGTGTGCCGAACAGCTCTGTTCCGTCATCGATGCGCCCGTTCTCATCGAGGTCGAGCGCGAGGAAGGCGCTGCCGGCCGACAGGCTGGAAATCTCCTCCCTGACGCCGTCCCCGTCCAGATCAAAGACCCAGGTTTGGGGATCGATCGTATCCGGCGCGTCGTCCAGCTTGAGTACAAGCGGATCTGTCAGAATATAGTCAGTGTCATCGGACAGGGAGTCCACTGTCTGCACAAAGGTGCGGCTCATCTCCATGCTGATGTCAAACGAAATCGAACGGCCGTCTGCTGTTGTGACGGTGCCTTTGGCCTGATAGCTGGTGGTCTCTGTCTCCGTGTAGGTGGTGTTTGTCACAGTCTGTCTTCGCCAGAGGCTTCCGGGCCGGGAGCCGGTGGTGAGGTCGACCAGACGCTGCGGCCGGCCGCCGCGCATGCCGGTAAGCTGATCCCTGATGCGGTCCATGAAGGCCTCCAGATGTTCGATCAGCTCCTGATGGAACTGTTCCAGTGCGCTTTTAGCCTCGCTGATTACGGGCTCGTTGCCTGAAATCTGTGAAAAGAGCGAAGAAAGGTCGTCCGTCTGTGCGTTGCCGGATGCGGACCGGGATTCCTGCGTCCGTGCGGGAGCATAGGCGTCAGAGCGCAGGACGCCCCGCTCAAGGCTGGCGGGTGTATAGGTGTCATAGGACTCCGGATGCTGGCTGCGTCTGTCAGAAGTAAAAAAGCCATGCTGTTCCGAGCTGTGTTCGGAATATGCATAGAAAAATGTGCTGCCCGAATAGGCAGAGAGGCTGCTGCCGGACCGTCCCGCCAGCGAGGCCTTTAACTGTCTGGTGCTTGTGGACAGGTTCCGTTCCTGCCGCATGCCCAGTGTTCCTGATTCAATCTTCATATCGTTCCTCCTGGAATAAGTGCGCCGGCGTGACCTCGATCGCAGTCCTGCCGGGTGATCAGTATTCATTCCAGTCTAACCATTATATATTTCGGAAGGAATCTATGGAAAAAGAAGACCCGCCTGATATTCTGATAGTTTTTCGTCTGGAATTGTGGTATAATGGGCAGTGCGGTGTATGTGCCGGTACGGATCGCCATATGTGGCCAGCCTGCCGGTAGCATCGAAACCAGGCTGATGAGGTGAATGCGCCTGTGCGGATACGGAGGCAGAGCCGGCGAAATGGCAGGAGCATTGCGGCATCCGTATTCTTAATGGGGCGGCATGATGCGGTAGCGCGCAAGGAGCCGGCAGGCGGGATAGAAAGGAATAGGACAGATGTATAAACTGATCAAAATGGATGGCAGGGCGAAGCGGGCGGAGCTTCAGACCGTGCATGGAACAATACAGACGCCGGTGTTTATGAATGTGGGAACGGCGGCTGCCATCAAGGGAGCTGTCGCGACGACGGATCTCTATGAGATCGGCACGCAGGTGGAGCTGTCGAATACCTACCACCTGCATGTGCGTCCGGGAGACAGGATTGTCAGGCAGCTTGGCGGACTGCACCGGTTTATGAACTGGGATCGGCCGATCCTGACGGATTCTGGTGGATTTCAGGTGTTTTCCCTTGCGGGGCTCAGGAAGATCCGTGAGGAGGGTGTTTATTTTCATTCCCACGTAGACGGAAGAAAGATTTTCATGGGGCCGGAGGAGAGCATGCAGATCCAGTCAAACCTGGCCTCGACGATCGCCATGGCCTTTGATGAGTGCGCGCCCAGCAAGGCAGACCGGAGATACATTCAGGATTCGGTGGACAGGACGACCCGATGGCTGGTGCGTTGCAAGCAGGAAATGCAGAGGCTGAACAGCCTGGAGGATACGATCAACAGGCAGCAGCTTTTGTTCGGGATCAATCAGGGCGGCACTTTTGAGGATATCCGCAGGGAACACGCGGCGGCGATTACGGAGCTTGACCTGGACGGTTACGCGATTGGCGGGCTGGCGGTGGGGGAAACCCATGAGGAGATGTACAGGATTCTTGACGAGACAGTGCCCTGTCTGCCGAAGGACAAGCCGACGTACCTGATGGGGGTGGGAACCCCGGCCAATATTTTAGAGGCGGTGGACAGGGGCGTGGATTTCTTTGACTGTGTATATCCAAGCCGGAACGGGCGCCACGGCCATGTCTACACGAACAGAGGAAAGCTCAATCTGCTGAATGCGAGGTTTGAGACGGATCCGTCCCCCATTTCCATGGAATGCGGCTGTCCGGTCTGCAGGAATTATTCAAGGGCGTATATCCGTCACTTGCTGAAAGCGAAAGAAATGCTTGGAATGCGGTTTTGTGTCTTGCATAATTTGTATTTTTATAATAATATGATGAGTGAGATTCGTCAGACCATTGAGGAGGGGCGCTTTCAGGAATACAAGAAGCGCAGACTCAGCGGATTTGAAGCGGATCCAGATCAATAAAAAAGGAGAGAAAAGATGATATCAATGTTTTTGGAGCAGGCATCCGGCAATGCCAAAGGCGCGGCGGGATTATCCAGCATGTTCATGGTGGTTTATGTCATTGTGCTGGTGGGATTTTTTTATTTCATGTTCATGCGTCCCCAGAAGAAGGAGCAGAAGAAACTGGACGAGCTCCGTGACGGGCTGAAGCCGGGAGATAACATTATGACGACCGGCGGCTTTTACGGCGTTGTGCTGGATGTGGTGGATGACACTGTCATTGTAGAGTTTGGAAACAACAAAAACTGCCGGATTCCGATGAACAAAAACGCGATTGCGGATGTGGAACGCGATGGTGAGCCGGAGGATTCCAAGGAAAGCAGGAAGAAGTCATAGGGGTATGCGGATGAATCGGTATCTGAGTGAAAAGATGAATACCCTTTCCTTGTTTTTTATCTTTTCGGGATACAAGTTTTTCTTTCACTTTACATTTACGTGGAAGGGCTGGCCTGGTCTGCTAACCTATTGTTTTTCATTAATTAGGACGGAGTGTTATTCTTCAGACTGGCGCTTTGTGTCATCTGTGTGACGATCTGCGTGGGAACGCTGCTTAGAAATCGCCTGCCTAAGGTGTATGGAGTTCTTGTCGACGGACGGTGATAATATAAACAGGGATCAGAACTTTGATGAGAATAGAAGAGGATGAAACAGCCCGGGATCATGGAATTCCGGGCTGTTTTGCTTCGCGAAGCCGCCGGCAGGAAGGATCATATAGGATATGATCTTCAAAACCCTGCCAGATGACGTATCATTTTTATGTAAGGATCGGAAACGCGGATCAGGCGGAGCATCTCCGGTGTTCTTTGATCGCATTAAGCAGCTTTTCCGGAACCTTCAGGCTGCCTCGCCCTGTGCCGATGCTGATGTCAGGCTTAATCAGGCCATGGAAATCCGAACCTCCGGATACCAGAAGGTTTTTGCGCAGCGCGCAGCTCCGCAGTTCCTGAATCTGCCCGTCATCGTAGGTGGAGTAATAGCATTCCATTCCCTCCAGCCCCAGAGGGATCAGCTCGTCCAGAAGGGCCTCAACCTCTGCTCTTGAAAAATTGTAGGAATAGGGGTGGGCGAGGATGGCTGTCCCCCCGGCCTCGCGGATCAGGCGCAGTACATGTGAAGGCGTGACCTGCGGCTTTGGCAGATAGAACGGGCAACCGATCCCGACATACCTGTCAAAGGCCTCCTGCTTGCTGCGGCAGACTCCCTTCTCTATCAGGAGCCCCGCAAAATGGGCGCGGGTGATGACTGCTTTGGGATTTCCTTTTTGCAGTTCCTCGATGCTCATGGGAATGCCTGCATTGACAAAATTCTGAATCATTCTCAGGTTCCGGTCATATCTCGCCTGCTCCATGATTCTGAGGGCTTCCAGAAATGCCTCATCTGTATGGTCTATGAATAATCCGACAATGTGGATTTCCCTGGTATGATAATAACAGGACAGTTCAGTGCCTGGGATTACCTCTATATCGCCAAATTCTGCAGCCTTTGCCAGCGCGCGTTCAATGCCGTCGACAGTGTCGTGGTCGGTCAGGGCGAAGCTGCAAAGTCCTGCTTCGCGGGCGAGCGTGACAACCTCCTCCGGCGTAAAGGAGCCGTCCGAGGCATTGGAGTGAACGTGAAGATCGATGCATCGCATAATGATATCCTTTCCTTCGAACAGATTGCAGCGCCTGGATCGCGCGCTGTTTAGAATACATATATCTGCTCGGCTAAATATACTGTTTTAGCACGGTCCGCGCAGTGAATACGCAGACAAGCTGGGTAGTTACGAATACATATCATTGTAGCACAGTTTTTGCGCAGGCGCAAATGATAAAAAATGCAAAGAATGCTTGCAATGCTCGCTTTTTTTTAATACAATTCCATTTGGCAGGAGTATGGCAGCAAAAGCGTATGGAAATGGTGGGAGAAATTTCCAGCAGGCCGGGGCGTAATGACGGGCTGCCCGTATGGCAGGCTGCAGAAAATCAGAAAGGACTGGGAAGAAATGGACACGAAAATAATCGATGTGACCGGGATCAGTGAGGAAACAGAGCGAATGGAACGGCTGCGGGAGGCGGCCATGTGCCTGCGTGGAGGCGGGCTGGTGGCGTTCCCGACAGAGACGGTGTACGGCCTGGGAGCGGACGGCTGCAATCCGGAGGCTTCGGCGAGAATTTACGCGGCAAAGGGACGTCCGTCGGACAACCCTCTGATCATGCATATAGCGGAAATGGAGCAGGTGGAGCGGCTTGCGTATCCCAATGAACTGTCTGCCATGCTTGCCGAGGCCTTCTGGCCGGGACCGTTGACCATCATTCTTCCCAAGAGGGATTGTGTTCCCTTTGAGACGACGGGCGGGCTGCGGACGGTGGCAATCCGTATGCCCTCGCATCCCGCGGCGCTTGCCCTGATCCGGCAGTCGGGAGTCTGCGTGGCGGCTCCGAGCGCTAATATATCAGGAAGGCCGTCTCCTACCCTGGCTTCTCATGTGATAGAGGATATGGATGGCAGGATCGATTACATTATTGACGGGGGAGCGGTGGGAATTGGAATTGAGTCTACCATAGTGGATGTCAGCGGTAAAAAGCCCGTGATCTTAAGGCCGGGCTTTATCACCAGAGAAATGCTTCAGCAGATCGTGGGACCGGTAGAGCTGGATCCGGCGATGGAACATCCGTCGGCGGGGATGAGGCCGAAGGCTCCGGGCATGAAATACACACATTACGCGCCGAAGGGGGAGCTGACGCTGGTGGAGCAGGAGGGAATTTCTGCGGCGGGTGAGTCAGCGGCAGAGGGTACTGCGGTATCCACAGAGGATGGCAGAAGCCGTGTGGTGGAAAAGATCCTGTCGCTTGCGGAGGAGAAGCGGAAGGATGGATACCACGTCGGGATCATGTGCCCGCGGGAAACCGCAAAGCTTTACGAGGACCATGGTGCGCAGGTGGTATGCGTGGGTGACCGGAGAAAGCAGGCGACGGTTGCGGCGGGGCTTTATGCGGCGCTGCGGGAGTTTGACGCAGCAGGTGCGGAGTATATTTACGCGGAGAGCTTTCCGGGTGATGGCCTGTCCTATGCGATTATGAACCGTCTGCTAAAGGCAGCGGGACACAGGGTCATCAGGGTCTGAAGGAATCTCCGGGGGCATGCTGCTGCAAGGATCGGCGCCTGGTGGCGCAGGCATTTTGAAAAAGATGTTGTTTTTGTAAGGAGAATCTGCTACAATCGTTGTTTGGAAAATGAAAACCTGTACGGGCAGACGGGAAACAGGGCTGTCCGGTCATTAGAGAGTAAAGGAAGGAAGAGAACATGATAGCACTGGGATGTGACCATGGCGGATATCCGCTGATGCAGGAGGTTAAGAAGCATCTGGATCAGAGAGGGCTTGCCTATAAGGATTTTGGATGCAGCTCGGAGGACGCGGTGGATTATCCGGTATACGGGAAAAAAGCTGCGCAGGCTGTAGCAAATGGTGAATGTGAGAGGGGAATCCTGATCTGCGGAACAGGGATTGGCATCTCGATCACAGCCAATAAGGTGAAGGGTGTCAGGGCGGCGCTGTGCCATGACTGTTTCAGCGCGGCAGCCACGAGGGAGCACAATGACGCCAATATGCTGGCCATGGGAGCCAGGGTGATCGGTCCCGGGCTTGCCCTGAAGATTGTGGACACCTTTCTGGACACGCCGTTTTCCAATGAGGAGCGGCATATCCGCAGGATCCGCATGATTGAGGATGAAGCAATATGAAAATGCTTGCGCTGGTGACGCAGCTGGCGATCTCCATGCTGACTGCCATCGCGATCTCCGGCGTGATCGGATATGTGATCGACGCGTATTTTGGCACGAATCTCTTTGTGCTTTTCCTGATCCTCGGCGTTGCGGGAGGCTACAAGGCCTGCTACAATGTGATCTGCAGATTTCTCGGCAGGGACAGCCTCTTTTCTACTAAGGACAACGGTTCCCCTGATGAGGAGAGCAAGTGATGGACTCCCCGGGAGCCGTCCGGCAGACACAGGAAATATTCATATTTTTTTTTATTTGAATGGACAATATCCGGAAAACTTAGTATAATAGAAATGCTATGTTTTCCGGTTGTTTTTTTATAGGCATGGGCTGCCCGCTTTGAAAAGGTTGCTGGATCGGCATCCGGTCAGATGAAGTCATGATCTCCGGCGTGCCGTTTTTCATTGGCCCGGGTAAAAATTGAGACAGCGCGCAGGCGTTTTCGAGGTGAGAGAGATGGATCAGGTCAAGGAGACATTGACAGGCTTTGGATTGGGCTTAATATGCTACGGAGTGGTTGTGGAAGCGGTCGGCTTCTTTTTCTCAGGCGACCTGACGGCCTATACGCTGGGACTGTTGTTTGGTCTTGCAGTGTCTGTGCTGCTGATCTTGCATATGACAGTTACCCTTGGACAGGCGCTGGACCGGACGCCGGAACAAGCCGCTAAGTATGTGAGGGGAAAGAGTATCGCGCGGTTGCTTATCATGCTGCTTGCCATGTTTCTGGGACTCCTGGTGAAGCAGATGAATTTTATCACTGTCGTGCTTGGCATGCTTGGACTAAAAATCGGCGCGCTGATCGCTCCTTTTTTTCTGAAGCGGCTGTATCCTGGACAGTACGGGTCCATGGATCCGGAAGAGGAGGGCGGCTGACCTTGACGGCGGGATATATCCGATATACGGATAAATATCACGCTCATAAAACTACCGGTGTGAATTAATACAAATATGTAAATACTCAGCAGGTCTGCGCATTCACTGCGCAGACCGAGCCCAAACAGTATATCTAGCGTGCAGCGGGTGAATCAGGATGCGCCGGCTTCACCCGCTGCGTAACTGCTTGGCATCTGCTGGGCAGTTACACAAATATTTAGAAAGGAAGGTGAGGGAATGGGGTATGGAATGATACCGATGCTGCTCGCTGATGACGGAGTGGATTTCTCCATTCATCATCTGCTGGCATATCAGTTCATGGGTGAGACCGTGTATCTTACCACGTCGCATGTGTGCATGCTGATCATTATAGCGACGATCATGATCTTTGCGTTGGTAGCCAGAAGACGGATTCTTCGGGCAGATGAGGTTCCGACGGGCTTTCAGAATGTGATTGAGTTCATAGTGGAATTGCTGCAGAGCTTTGTCAATTCTTCGATGGGCAGCCATGCGAAGAAATATGTAAACTACATAGGAACGCTGTTTCTCTTTGTGCTGCTGTCGAATATTTCCGGACTGTTTGGATTACGGCCGCCCACAGCGGACTACGGAACGACATTTTCCCTGGCAATGATCACGTTTGTCATGATACAGTACAATAATCTGAAATGCAACAAGATCGGCGCGTTTACGGGATTGTTTCAGCCATTGTGGTTCTTGTTTCCGATCAACCTGATCGGGGAGATCGCCACGCCGGTATCCATGTCGCTGCGTCTGTTCGGTAATGTCATGGCAGGAACTGTCATGATGGCGCTTTACTACGGCCTTCTGCCGATTTTCGTCAAGATAGGCATTCCGGCCGCGCTGCATGTGTATTTTGACCTGTTTTCAGGCGCGATACAGGCGTATGTGTTCAGCATGCTGACGATGGTATTTGTCACAGACAAAATGGGAGAGTAAAATTATTTTATTTTTTAATAATGGAGGTATATTTTCATGGAAAACATCACAAACGAAGGTTTAATCT
>CAMHJT010000087.1 GCA_946185495.1 uncultured Clostridiaceae bacterium
CGGTCGTGCTGCCGCCTGCCTCAGTCGTGCTGCTTCCTGCCTCGGTCGTGACGCCGCCTGCCTCGGTCGTGACGCCGCCTGCCTCGGTCGTGACGCCGCCCTCAGTTGTCACAACAGTCTCCGTTGTAGTCTGTGCATCGGTAGAAATCACATACGCATACTGCACATAGTAGGCATATCCATTTCTCTTGGACGCCTTATTCATCGAAGACGCTTTTACCTTCGTTGAGGTTTTTGCCGCATACAACGATAATGTTGTGCTCTTTTTCACCTGAATCGTTTTGCTCTTTCCAGATTTTACGACCTTTCCTGTCTTAAACTTGCTGCCTGTCGTATAGTACACCTTATATCCCTTTGCGGCCTTCAGTTTCACAGATATTCCTGAAGTGTACGTTCCCGCCTTTTGGGATACGGAATACCATTTTGCCTTTTTCACCGTCACCTTTACTTTTGCAGTCTTGCCCGCTGAATTCGTGACCGTTACTGTAGTCTTGCCTTTTTTCAAGGCATGAATCACGCCATCCTGTGTCACGGTTGCCACCTTGTTCTTTGAACTGGAAAAGGTTGCCTGACCCGCATTGGTCTTGAGCGCATAACTGCTGCCCACATACATGGTTTTTTTGCCATTTGATACGTTGCTCACCTTTACCGCAGTGCCTGCGGCCTGTACCTCAACCGGCATTTGCAATCCATATACGAGGACCATCGTTAAGGCCATAAAAATAGCTGTCAATCTCTTCGCTTTCTTCATAGTTCTCTCCTTTCTGCTACTGTTTGACAACAAGCTACGTTATCACACAGTATAAACAAGAAAGATTGAAAAAACATTGAAAAAAACATTGAAAAATTGACAGCGTATGTTTCCACGAAAAAATTATGCCAGCAGCTCCACAATTCCCATCGGCTGATCTGCCAGGAAGTCCGCTCCTGCTTTCTCAAGCTCCTCCCTTGAGCCATAACCATAGAGCACCCCTGCGGAATCAATCCCTGCCGTTACGGCGCCCTGTATGTCAAAATGCCTGTCTCCGACCATGATCGCTTCTGCCCTGTCGGGTGAGCCGCCGGCTTTCAAGGCGTTTTCAATCAGCACCGCCTTGTCGCTATGGCGATCCCCCGCTCCCGGCGCAGCGATTCCGTCAAAATATTTCCTGATGTTCAGTGAGGCCAGCACCTTCTCCGCCATCTGTTCCGGCTTTGAAGTGACAACAAACAGATGCTTTCCGGCCTTTTGCAGGGCCGCAAGCATCTCCTCCACGCCCTCATACAAAGGTGACTGGTAGATCCCCTCTGCTTCATAAATCTCCCTGTAATAGGCTACCGCGCGATCTGCCTCCTCTTGACTCATATGGTAAAATTCCCTGAACGATTCAAACAGCGGAGGCCCGATAAACCGCTTCAGGCTCTCCCGGCTATCCGCTTCGATCCCCATCCTTCGCAGGGCATAGATCACAGAATCAACCACTCCGTATTCAGATTGTGTCAGCGTGCCGTCAAGATCAAAAAAGATATGGCTGTACTCCGGCCACGCAGAGCCCTCTCCAAGTCCCCTCCGATCCAGCCACTCGTCTGTCACAGACCTGCTGCAGACAGTGCCGTCCGCAGCCTCCAATGTCACGGAGTATCTTGGCCGGATTCTTTCTTCACAACCGTAATCCCCGTCAAATATCTGTTTTATTCTCCATCGTTCCTTCATCGTTCACAGTTCCTCCCGTTATCCTTGACGCTGCCTCGCGGCTGTGTGGACAGGCCTGAACACTTATGCAGCGGGGAGATGCTTTCGCATCCCGATTCACCCGCTGCATAATTCCATATGCTTTTCCGGTACAGTCTGCGCAGTAACGCGCAAACCCGCCGAACCATTTTCGCCGTCATGATCTCAGCTTACGAAATGTCCCTTCGAGTCAAAGTAATAGGAAATCCCGTTAATATACTGCAGTCCGGTCAGCATAACGCCCTTATTATTGAAATAATAGGTCTCTCCCTTGATGGTCTTCCAGCCTGTCTGCCTGACTCCCTTTGAATTAAAGTAGTAACGTTTACCCTTGATGGTTTTCCAGCCTGTCTGTCTGACTCCCTTTTTACTGAAATAATAGGTCTTGCCCTTAATCTTCTGCCAACCCGTCACCATCCGGCCTTTTTTGTCAAAGTAATAAGTCTTGCCCTTGATCTTTTTCCAGCCCTTCACCATCACGCCATTCGAGCCGAGATAGTAGGTCTTCTTTCCTATCTTGCGAAACCCGTACTGCAGCACGCCGCTGCTGTTAAAATAGTATCTTTTACCACCCAGTGTCTGCCAGCCCGTCACCATATCTCCCGCGGAGGTAAAATAATAGCGGTTTCCGGAAATCGTCTGCCAGCCCGTCACCATCATTCCATTCGATCCGAGGTAACGCAGCCTTCCGTTCACGCTGCGCCAGCTGGAGACCACCATCGCACCATTGGATTCAAAGAAATAATGGCCATTGCCAATGGTCTGCCAGCCCGTTACCATGTAGCCGTTTTCATCAAAATAATACTGCTGCCCGTTTAACTTCTGCCAGCCGGTCAGCATCTCCCCGCTCTCGCTGAGATACCGCAGCCTCCCGTTTATCTTCTGCCAGCCGACAGCGATCATCACGCCGTTCTCATTAAAATAATACTGCTTGTTGTCAATGGTCTGCCAGCCCGTCACATACACCCCGCTGTCATCAAAATAATACCGGTTCCCGTCTATGGTCTGCCAGCCCGTCAGCTTGTGGCCATTCTGATCCAGATAATAGGTGACGCCGTCTATTTGATAAAACTGATTGACAACCTTCTCACCGCCCTCATAAAACACCACGGTTCCGCTTGCATCTGCAACCGGCCCATCCAAAATCACCGAAAGGGTATGCGACGCCTTTACGCCGTCATAGGATTCCGCCGTGATCGTAACCGTTCCCGGCGCAGAAGCCTTCACCCTGCCATTGATGTCCACCACTGCAATCCCGGTATCGCTGCTGCTCCAGGTCCGGATCCGCACGTCCGTCGCATCCACCGGTAAAATCACAGGACGAAGATATATATCCTCGCACACCAGGCTGCCGCCTTCCATGTGCATCTTCATCACTGAATCCCCTTCAATCTTCATGGACTCAATCGGAATATAGAACATTCCCCTCGGAAGCTCAAAGGTGGAAATTTTCTGCTCAGTCCCCTTCTTCGTCCTTGTAGCGTACTCAAGAATCCCATCTCCGGATCTCAGGCCGTAGATCTTCTCATCTGTTTCCAGGACTGGACTGTACAACATCTGCTTCTTACCGGTCTCCAGATTATACATATAGATATCCCTGACATCATGGTAAAGGATATAGGGATCTATCAGGGCAATCTTCGTATCTGTCGTAACATCCCAGTTGTCACCCTCCTTCAGCTCCAGCGTTGCCAGAATCTCCGGCGGCAGCGCCAGATCCTCATCCGTGTGAAGGCTTCTCTTGCAAAGCACACCCTTGCCGGTCATATAATAATAGCTGCCCCTGCTGTAAAAGATTCCGGTGTCCACATCATCCCAGAACATATCCTCATAGCCTGTCCCGTCACAGGCCCGGTCTGACTGATAATTGCCATGTCCGGTTAAAGACACATCATTCTTCATAAAATATTTATGCTTTACATTACCAAGTGTATCCCAGGACGGATCATCCCAGGTACAGTCAATATGGTAGCTGCCCTTGCCAGTTGTGATAGTGTTCCAGACATGGATATCATTCGATGCGAACCCGATGTCGCTGACTCCAGCCGCCTCCATCAGATACTTATAGGACAGCGCGTATCCCTGGCAGACTGCCTTGCCGCCAATCAGCGCGCCATAGATATCATAGTCCGAATCCGGAAAATGCTTCAGGTCGCCGTCGTAATCGTAAAGATCCGAAGCCGCCTTGTCATATTCCGTGTGCAGGATGATGTATTCGTGAAGCTGCAGCGCCTTCTCCAGCTCGCTCATCCCCGACACAATGACAGAGGACAGAATCTCATTTCTCTTCTGCCGCAACTCGCTGACCTGTCCGGCAATCTTGTCCTTCAACGGATTGTCATAATTATCCTGATACTCATAAAAGCCCTGGCAGTAATCCACGATCTCAGTCTTATTCGCATCCCCAATGGTAAAGGTCTTCACCTTGTAGCCGTTGCGAATATAAAATAATTCAGGATTGCTGTTGACCACATCGGAAATCACTTCCTTGAACTCTTCCCTGGACAACGCGAATTCCGCAACCTGGATCCTTCGCTCATATCCGCTCATCCCATTATACAGAGCAGCCGCACAGAGCTTTTTCCGCTCCTCCAGAGTGGCATTGTTATTGGATCTCGCCAGAATCGCTGCCGCCTGCTTGTCATCGCTGTCGCTATCTGCCAGACGCCTTTTCAGATACTCTGTCTCATCCTCGTCAAACGCGTAGTTTTCCTCCGGCAGGTTCCTATCTCCGTCCTGCAGAAGCTCCATTTCCTCATATTGCAGCTCCTCCGCCTGTGCAGCCTCCGACACGATCCCGTTTCCACCCACCGCAAGAAGCAGGCCTGCAAAAAGTCCTGCGATTGTTCCTGTCACCTTCTTCATATCACTGCCTCCCTTACACTATCTGTTATCCATATGCCTGCCCCGGCAGCCGGACTGTTCATTCTGCTGCGAATTAACAGCAGTCTTTTCCTGCCAGCCTCCATACCACGTTTACCTGATCTCTTATTTTACTCAATAACCCCGCAGCAAGCTGCGGGGCACCATATGTTCTGTAACAACTATTTTGTAAATTCTTTCTTCCTGTACACAGGCTTCCAGTGTATAGTTTATCTGCAACGGAGGACTATTTGCAAACGCCGGTCCCCAGTGAGCCGACAACGGAGGCAAACCCGGCACCGCTGCGTGAGCAACGAAGCGCAAATGAACTATCCGACGGAAACCGTCCGGTACAAAACCAATCAAGCAAACCGTCACCTTATTTTCCTGAATTGGTTGAGGTCGGCTCCTCCGTTGACTTGTCCTCCGTAAACTCGTCATACACTCCTGTCTCATTGGTGATCGAGGCGCTGATCCTCTGCACCTCCGAGGAAGGCGTATACTCCGTATCATCCGGATACAGGAACGAATGCAGGTGCTTCACATTGCTCAGAAGATCTGCCGGCACTACCACACTTCCCTTCGCGCCGAGCGTCGGCGTCTCGTTGGCAAGCGGGAATCCCGTATTCTCACCCAGCTTATAGTCAAACAGGTCGGACGCCATGGATAAAAGCTGTTTTTTATCCATATTTGTCGCGATCAGAGGAAATACCTCCTCAATCACGGTATTGATCGTAGAGAGATTGGACTGCTTCGCCTTACTGATCATTGCAGAAACGACCGCCCTCTGTCTCTGGGTACGTTCAAAATCATTGTTGCCCACCTTACGGATTCTTGCATAGGCTGTCGCCTGCGCGCCGTTTAAGGTCTGCTCTCCCGCTGACCATACGCCGTCGGAAGAAATCCCTGTCACCTCGATCTGCTCTTCCAGATTGTGGTTTAAGTTTCTTAATTCCTTCTCCTTTACATTGATCGTCACGCCCCCGAGCGCGTCAATCGCCTTTGTCAAGGCCGTAAAATCAACCGAAACATAATCCTTGATATTAAGATCCAGGTTCTTATTTAATGTCTCAACGGAACAGATCGGTCCGCCCAGCATATAGGCCTCCGTCACCTTGATATTTCTCGGATTGGAGGTCGCTGTCTCCAGGAAACTATCCCTGTAAACAGAAGCCAGCTTCACCTCTTTGCTTTCATTGTTGATGCTTGCGATGATGATAGCGTCGCTGTGTCCTGTTCCCGATTTGGTCATGTCTGCCTTATCCCTGGCATCCACGCCGAATAACACGATCGTCTTGTATTTATCCTTCATCACCTCTGTGACCGCTTCGCTGACATCGATATCCTCCTTCGCGACCGAGGTATCAATCTGCATCGAATCCAGCGTATGGTTGGTATAATACACGCCATACCCGATCACTAAGGCAAGCAGCACCACGATCTCGGATACCAGGGCAATGGCAAGACGTTTATTCTTTTTCTTTCGCGATTTACTCATGCTGAAAATTCCTCCTAACCATACGGCTACTCAACAGTAACGGATTTCGCGAGATTCCTCGGCTTATCCACATCCAGTCCCTTTGCGACAGACACATAATATCCAAACAGCTGCAACGGGATCACCGCAAGGGATGGCGTGAAGCAGGGATGTGTCTTCGGGATATATACCGTAAAGTCTGAATGATCCTCCATCGCGTAATTGCCCTTGTTCGTCAACGTAAAGATATAACCCCCTCTGGTCTTCACCTCGACGATATTGCTGCTCATCTTCTCATACAGATCCGGCTGTGTGACAACCGCGACAGTCAGCACTCCGTCCTCGATCAGGGAAATTGTTCCATGCTTCAGCTCTCCTGCCGCATAAGCCTCTGAATGGATATAGGAAATCTCCTTCAGCTTCAGGGATCCCTCCAGGGAAGTGGCATAGTCCACGCCCCGTCCCAGGAAAAATACATCCTGCGCATTGGCATATTTGCTTGCGAACCACTGGATCCTCTCCTTGTCTCCGAGAATCTCCTGAATCTTCTCCGGCAGGCTGCGCAGCTCTTCCAGCATTGCGCTATACTCCTCGGCAGAGATCGTGCCGCGCACATCCCCGAAGAGCATCGCCAACAGATACATCGCCGCAAGCTGTGTGCTGTAGGCCTTGGTAGTCGCAACGGAAATCTCCGGCCCGGCCCATGTATAGAGCACATTGTCAGCCTCCCTGGCAATCGTGGAGCCCACCACATTCACAATGCCGAGCACTCTGACGCCCATCTCCTGGGACTTTCTAAGCGCCGCAAGGGAATCCGCCGTCTCACCGGACTGGCTGATGATGATCACAATGGAATCCTGCTCCAGAATCGGATCCCTGTAACGGAACTCCGATGCCAGATCCACCTCCACCGGTATTCTTGTCAGTTTTTCAACAATGTACTTACTGGTCACGCCCACATGGTAGGCAGAACCACAGCCTATGATATAGATTCGCTTGAGCTTCCGGATATCCTCCTCGGAAAGCCCCAGCTCGTCAATGACAATCCTGTCATCCTTGATCCTCGGATTGATCGTATCCAGCACGGCCTTCGGCTGCTCATAAATCTCCTTCAGCATGAAATGCTCGTAGCCGCCCTTCTCTGCGGCCTCAATATCCCACTCGATCGTCTTAGTCTCCTTGCCGATCGGCTCCAGGTCTTCGTTGAAAAATGAAACCCCTTCCCTCGAAAGCTGACAGATCTCCCTGTTCTCAATAAAATAAACCTCTCTCGTATATTTCAGGATCGCCGGAACGTCAGACGCGATAAAATTCCCCTCTGCCGATACCCCGACAATCAGCGGAGAATCCTTCCGCACCGCGAAGAGCTGATCGGGATAATCCTTAAACAGCACACCAAACGCATAGGAGCCCTGCACACGGTGCATTACCTTGGCCAGCGCCTCCAGCGGATTCCCGCCCTTATAATAATAATCCAGCAGATGCGCTACAACCTCCGTATCCGTCTCGGACACAAAGCTATAGCCCTTCTTTGTCATCTTATCCCTGAGCGGCTGGTAGTTCTCGATAATGCCATTGTGTACAACCGCGATGGTACGGCTTTTATTGTAATGGGGGTGCGCGTTAACCACAGACGGCTCCCCGTGGGTCGCCCATCTGGTATGGCCAATGCCCAGCGTGCCCTGCAGGCTCTTTCCATCTCCTGTAAGATCCCGTAGCGCCTGAAGCCGTCCCTTGGCCTTCACCACCTCGATCTCCTTCCCGTCATAGACTGCCAGTCCGGCAGAATCGTATCCCCGATACTCAAGCTTTGCCAATCCGTCCAACAGAATCGGCGCTGCCTGCTCTTTTCCGATGTATCCAACGATACCGCACATACATTGTCCTCCTTTAACTCATCATTTCTATCATCTTGTTTCCCGAATTCCCTCATAAAGCTGATGCTCCCCTCACCTATAAGAACATACAGCTAACGGCATTATACCACTTCAAAATCAAAATGACAACCACAAAAAAATCCAGTGTGATCGATCGCAATTCACTTTTCAGCCAATACACAGGTTTACAGGAGAGTTTTGATTCACAACGAAGCGCAAGCGTGCCTGAAGTGAGAATGAAACTCTCCTGCAAACAGTCCGGTCAGCCGCCGAACAATAACTGTTTATTGCTGTAATTCAAAGAACGCGTTCTTCCTGTGATTATCAAACAGATGGTTATATTCCAGCATCTGATACGCCTTCACCGTCTCATAATACGGTGAAGCCTGATCCTTCAGGTCATAATACATGCCATCCGCCCCGAAATAACCGGAGATATTGATCGCCGGTACCTCCTCCATCATGGAGAGCAGGAATTTGTTGTATCCTGTCTGCTTCATGCCTGCTGCATCCAGCATAATGGAATGCAGGTAATTAAGGCTGGTCTTTTCGATATAGCGCTCCTCAATATCATAATTCGCCCAGATAAAGAACGGCACCTTATAAAGCTCCATATTCTCTTCATCAGTGAGCATCTTGGTCTCCGTTCCCAGAATGCTGCCATAAAAAGCGTCTGACAGGCCAGGCTCATGATCCCCGAACATTACAATGACTGTCGGATCCTCCTGCTTCTCAAAGTAGGCCAGAAGGTCCTTTAACGCGGCGTCACTTAAATGGATCAGGTTCAGATAACGCTCCGCGTCCGCGTCCTTGCATTCCGGCGTGGTAATCTGAATCGTGTTCGGCAGATTATCGAAATCCATATCATAGCTGCTGTGATTCTGCATCGTCACATTGAACATGTAAAACGGCTCGTCCGACTCCGCCTTAGCCTCCTCATACTCCTGTATGATCCTGGAAAAATCCGACTCATCGGAGATAAAGTTCCGGACCAGCTTGGGATTTTCAAACTCCGTCCTCGTGATAAACTCGTCAAAGCCAAAATTCTGGTACACGCTGACGCGGTTGTACCCGCTGCCCTCATAGGGATGCATGGCCTGCATGCCCTGATAGCTATCCAACTTCAGATTGCCGGTCAGGGAAGGCAGGTATTCCTTCACATATAACTGATAAGGCGTCGCGCCCTTTGGCAGGAATGCCTTGGAATCACCGGTAAGAAATTCAAATTCCGAATTGGCAGTCTGTCCTCCGAACACAGAGACATAGGCAAACCCCTTCACCGTATCCTTCTTGAGGCTGTTGTAAAACGGCATAACCTCCTGATTGGTTTCAAACCGTCCCACGCTCTGCAGATCCGCGAAGGCCTCGTCCATGATCACAATCACATTCGGTCTCCGGAAGCTGTGATCCGAGACAGAATCCGAGACAAAATCCTCTGTAATATCCTCCACGTTCTCTATGCTGTAGTGTTCCGGCTTATCCACCATCATGAGACGAAAGCTTCTCGTAAAGGTCAAAAGCGAGCCATAGGCCACATAGCTCTTGATCGGCCGGAAGGTATTGATATTCATTGTATATTTATGGTATTTTTCCGAAAAGACTACCACATTCAGGGTCCAGGACACCAGACACACATACGCCAGGAGCGCAGCCACGCGGCGAACCCAGTTCACCTTGCCCGGCTTAAGCTTCAACGCCACCAGAACCGAATCCACCATGAAGCAAAGAAAGTACAAAATATCCGGCTTCAATTGAAAATGGAAGCTTCCCGCCACATTCAACGCGGTGCGGATCACCGTAAGGTCCGAAGCCAGCAGAGGGATCGACCGGAAATCCATCAGGTACAGGTTCACAATCCCAAACAGCGATGCGACAATCCCAAGCCCTGCCATCGCTACACGCACAGAGCCTGTCAAGACATAAAACAGATACATGATGATCATATACATCAGCAGATTGAATACGATCCGGTAAAGCTTCATCTGCATCAGCTCGCTGTCAAACACCGCCTCCACGATCAGCATGCATACCAGCGGATACCACTGCATCAGCTCCACATTGAGCATCCGGTTGGCCTTGTCCGAGAGCGGATTTTTAAACCTCGGGTAGATTGAGATCAGCCCCACGGTGCACAGGTAGAACAACAGAAGCTTTTTTAAAAGTGAAGGCACCCCCTGTTTATTGAGCCCGTAGAAGGAGGATCTGCAAATAATCAGGAACAAAATTCCCACCGCCCAGACGATCAGAAAATAGATCAGCTCCTTTTTGGTCGGTTTCCACCTCTTGAGATATGCAAGTATCTTTTCCTTTTTTCCCATACGTCCCTACTCCTTTAAAAAGAAGAACTCATCATAGCGCTCATCCTCGTCAAACAGTTCATTATACTGTACCATCTGGTACTCATGGATCAGATCCGAGTATTTAGATTTCTCATCCGGTTCATACAGGTTTCCATCCGTATCCATATAACACACGGCTGAGATTGCCGGAATCGTCTTCTGCAGATCCAGCAGGTACTTATTGTATCCGGTAAGCTTCAAACCCGCCAGCTGCTGCACATAGGAAGACAGATAGTTGGCGCTCATATCCATTTCCTTCTCCTCAATATCATAGTTGGCCCAGATAAAATACGGAGTTGAATACCATGCCGCCTGTTTTTTGATCGGAAGGCTGTTTACATTATGTCCAAACTGCGCGCTGTAAAAGCTGTTGGAAACCGGCGGCTGGTGGTCGCCGAACATCACAATCAGGGTCGGCTCCTCCACTCTTTGAAAATATTCTATCAAGTCCTTGATCGCATCATCGCTCAGCTTTGCAAGGTTGATATACTGTTCAGCTTCCGGATGGTAGAGCTCCGCGTCCTCAATCTTAATTTTGGCATCAACCGTTCCCCGCTTGCCATCATATCCGCCATGATTCTGCATAGTGACATTGAACGCGTAAAACGGCGCGTCAGTCTCCAGCCTGGACGCCTCATAGTCCTCTATCAGCTGTTTGAAATCCGACGCATCGGATATATAATTTCGAACGAGTGAGTCGTTTCCATGCTCCACATAATACTCGTCGGACAGAAATTCCTCAAATCCCAGCAGCGGATATACATTGGCGCGGTTCCAGCCCGACCTAAGATACGGATGGCAGGCATTCATACCGGCATATCCCTGTACCCGCAGGTTCTGCGC
>CAMHJT010000088.1 GCA_946185495.1 uncultured Clostridiaceae bacterium
CGCTGAAACCCTTGATTTTACTGACTTTATTTGTCTAATGACTTCATCGTCGGGAAATACAACACATCCCTGTCTACTCTCCTATCCTGCGCTCGTAGATCAGGCTGTAAAACGCCTTCTGCACCTCCTGCGAACAGGCGTTGAGCTCGTCAAGGAAAAGGACATAGGGCTCCTTTCGGGCGATCATCTTGGGCGGCAGAAATTCGGATACCTCGCCACTGATCCTCGAAATGCCGATGATATCCTCCGGCGCGAGCTGGCTGCCAAGAAGCGACACGCAGGGAAGCCCCACATCAGCCGCGAATTGTTCGACCAGCGCCGATTTGTCGATGCCCGGCGCACCCCATATAAAAACGTGACGCGAGGTCGATACATTGAGCAGCACATCGGAAAGCTGCTCCTGTGTTACCCGAATTGGTAGATTCATGCTATTTTTCCCCTGCCAGCAGTTTTTCCACCAGCCGGCACGCCCCGGCCGCGTCCCTGGAATACCCGTCCGCGCCGATCTCATCCGCGAAGCTTTGCGTGATCACCGCGCCGCCGATAATGATCTTCGCGGATACCTTCCGCTCCTTCGCGTATTCCACCACATCTTTCATCCGCATCATCGTGGTCGTCATCAGGGCCGACAGTCCGATGACGCTCGCCTTTTCCTGTATGGCAGTCTCCACAATGCGCTCCTTCGGCACGTCCTTACCGAGATCGATCACCCTGTACCCGTAATTTTTCAACATCAGAACCACCAGGTTCTTGCCGATATCATGGATATCGCCCTCCACCGTCGCCATCACGATCACGGGCATCTCCCTGCCTCCTTCCGCCTTCGGAAGCAGCGGCTCTACCTCGCGGATCGCAAGCTCCATCGCCTCCGCGGACGATATGAGCTGCGGAAGGAAATATTTTTTCTGATCAAACAGCAGGCCTACCTGGTTGATGGCCGGGATCAGGTGCTCCTCGATCACTGACGAGGGATTTCCGCCCTGCTCCAGAAAGGACTTCACGTCCTCCACCATGGTGCGCTTGTTTCCCTTCAGCACATTTTCATAAAGACGGGAATGCGCCCCCCCGCTTTTCTCCTCTATGAGCGGCTCTGTGCCGCGCCTGGCACGCACGCTTTCCGCCGCGGTGGTAACAGGCTTTACATTCTCGATATAACGGACATCAGCGCCTTCCTTGTTGATCAGAAGGTCCGAGGCGAACGCGGCGTTCATGAGCAGCGTCTGCGACGGGTTCGCGATCGCCATCGTCAGTCCCTTCGCGATCGCCATGGTCAGAAAGGCGGTATTGACAAAGCCCCGTTCCGGCAGCCCGAAGGAAATATTGGACAGGCCACAGATCGTGGCAAGGCCGAGCTCCTCCTTGCAGTAGGAGATCGTCTGCAGCGTCTCCAGCGCGGCGTTTTTGTTGGCGCCCACCGTGGCAACCAGGCCGTCCACCACGATATCCTCCTTCGCGAAGCCCTGCCGGAGCGCCTCGTCATAGATTGTCTGAATGATCTGCTTCTTTTCCTCCAGGCTCTTAGGGAGTCCTTCGTCGGAAAGCGGAAGCAGAATGAACATTGCGCCGTACCTTCTGGCAATCGGCAGCAGGCGTTCAAATTTTTCTTTCTCCAAAGAAATGGAATTGATCAGCGCGCGTCCCGGATAATTCCGCAGCGCGTGTTCGATCACGTTCACATAGGAGGAATCAATGCAAAGGGGAAGGCTCACTGTCCCCGCCACCTCGGCAATCACCTTCTGCATCATGGCGTCCTCATCGATCCCGTTCATGCCCACATTGATGTCCAACACCGACGCGCCGCAGGCCTCCTGCTCCTCCGCGTACTGCAAAACCAGATCGAGCTTTCCCTCCCGGAGCTCCTGCTGCAGCTTCTTCTTGCCTGTGGGATTGATGCGCTCGCCCACAACCAGGAAGGCGCCGTCAATATCGATCTCCTTAAGCTCCCGCTCCGACGCCAGCAGCCTCTTCTTCTCCCTCGTGACCTCCGGCACCTCCATCAGATGGACAGTTCTCGCAAGCTCAGCGATGTGCGCGGGCGTTGTACCGCAGCAGCCTCCGATCAGGCCTGCGCCGGCCGCTGCCAGCCTCTGCCCATACCCGGCAAACTCCTCCGGCGTCATAGCGTAAAGAGTCTTGCCGTCCTTTAATTCCGGCATGCCCGCGTTGGGCTTGGCCAGGATCGGGACGTTGGCGTAGCGCTTCATGCGCTCCACCAGCGGAATCATTTCCTCCGGTCCCGTCGAGCAGTTGATACCGATGACATCCGCGCCCAGGCTCTGCAGCACCGCCACACATGCCTCCGGCGTACTCCCGAACAGCGTCCTGCCGTCCTCGTTGTAGGTCATGCTGACGATCACCGGAAGCTCGCAGGTCTCCTTTGCCGCGATCAGCGCCGCACGCGCCTCCGCAAGGCTCATCATCGTCTCTATCACAAGCAGATCCACCCCGGCCTCCGCAAGGCAGGCAATCTGCTCCTTATATACATCTATGAGCTCCTCCAGCGTCATCTTCCCGATGGGGGCAAGCTGCCTGCCCGTCATGGTCAGGTTGCCCGCGACATAGGCCCGGTACCCCGTCCTCGCCACCGCCTCCTTCGACAGCGCCACCAGCTCCCTGTTAATGGACACAAGGCTCTGCTCCAGCCCGTACTCCTCCAGCTTGATCCGGTTTCCCCCAAAGGTAGGCGCGTAAATGATATTGCTGCCCGCATTGATATAATCCATCTGCAAGCGGAGCAGCACCTCCCTGTGCTCCAGAATCCATTTTTCCGGACAGACGCCGACCGGCATGCCCGCTCCCTGCAGGTTCGTCCCCGTCGCGCCGTCCATCACAAAAATCTTCTGCTCCAGCAGCTTCTGAAACTGTTCCCTTGTCATACACCCCAACCTCCTAACAAATCTCCCGGCTGTCCAGCAAAATGGTAAACGGCCCGTCATTTAAAAGCTCCACCTTCATATCCGCCCCGAACTGTCCGGCCTGCACCTGCGGCACCTGCTCCCGGCAGGCGGACAGGATATACTCATACATCTCCTCCGCCATTTCCGGCGCGCCCGCGCGGATAAAGGAAGGACGATTCCCCTTCCTGCAATCGGCGTACAGCGTAAACTGGGACACCATCAGAAGCTCCCCCTTCACATCCGAAAGGCTTAAGTTCGTCTTCCCGTTCTCATCCTGAAAGATCCGCAGATTCAGCATTTTCTTCACCATCTTGTCCGCGATCTCCCTGGTATCCTCTCCCTCGATCCCAACCAGCACCAGATAACCCCCGCCGATCTGCGCCGTCACACTGCCGTCAATCGTGACACTGGCGTGCCTTACACGTTGTATTACAAATCTCATGTCCTTCCTCTCCGTTCCGCTGCCATCCTCTTTCATCCATACAGCTTCCGTTCTCCGCCTCATGCATGAGCGTCGTTACTGTTCAGCGACAGCCGGACGGTTTCCGGGAGAGTTTTGTTCGCGCTACGGGCACGCTTTCGCTTAGTTGCTCACGCAGCGGTACCAGGTTCGCCTCCTTTATCGGCTCACCAAGGACCGACGTTCGCAAATATCCCTTCGCCGTAAATCAAAACCCTCCCAGAAACCTGTGTACTGGCCGGGGCTGAACTGTAACCGGGCGTCCCTTTGCTCATTATATCACGTCGACTTCGTCTCCGTATGTTTATTCGCAAAATGCCGCCCCATGCAAGCATGGGCGTCCCTTTGCTCATTATATCACGTCGACTTCGTCTCCGTATGTTCATTCGCAAAATGCCGCCCCATGCAAGCATGGGCGTCCCTTTGCTCATTATATCATAAATTGTCAGACAGATAAAGCGGGAAAATAAATGGAGGACTGTGAAAAATAGCGTTCCGGGCGCAGTTCCTCCTTTGGCCGGGCCGTCACGTACCAAACGACTCCCGAAGGAGCCTGTGTATCGGTCAAATGGATGCTCCGCTGTGCGGCTAAATACACTGTTTTGTCACGGCCTGCGCAGGGAATGCTCAAACCTGCTCAGCAGTTACCCGGCTCTATCAACAGCTGCACAGGACAGTGGTCAGAACCCATCACGTCTGTCAGGATCGCCGCGTCCTTCAGCCAGGGCGTCAACGCCTCCGACACAAGAAAATAGTCAATACGCCATCCCGCGTTTTTCTCCCTCGCCCTGAAACGGTAGGACCACCAGGAATAAATATTCTCCTGATCCGGATAGAAATAACGGAAGGTGTCCACAAAGCCATTTGCCAGCAGGGTAGAGAATTTTCCCCGCTCCTCATCGGTAAAGCCAGCATTATGCCGGTTCGTTTTGGGGTTTTTGAGGTCAATCTCCCTGTGCGCCACATTGAGATCCCCGCAGAAAATGACAGGCTTTTCCGCCTCAAGGGATTTCAAATACTGAAGAAATGCGTCCTCCCACTCCATGCGGTAAGGAAGGCGCGCCAGTTCATTCTGGGAATTGGGCGTATAGACCGTCACCATATAGAAGCCGTCATACTCCAGCGTGATCACCCTGCCCTCCTGGTCATGCTCCTCGATCCCGATGCCGTACCGCACCGAAAGAGGCTCCTTTTTCGTGAAAATGGCAGTCCCTGAATATCCCTTCCGCTTCGCATAATTCCAGTACTGATAGTAGCCGGGAAGCTCCATGTCAAGCTGCCCCTCCTGCATCTTGGATTCCTGGATGCAGAAAATGTCCGCGTCCGCCTCCTTGAAAAAATCCATGAATCCTTTGCCCACACAGGCGCGGATCCCGTTTACATTCCATGATATAAGCTTCATCCGTTGTCCATCCTTTTCTCTCTCACTTTGGCTGCTCCCGTTTCCGTCTTCCTCTTACTTTGCCTGCAACGCCTTTTCTTCCTCCACGATCGCTATGGTTGCCGAGGTTCCAAGGCGGTCTGCGCCCGCTGCCAGCATTTCCTTCGCGACCGAAAGGGTACGGATTCCGCCGGAAGCCTTCACCTGCACCCGCTTATGCGCCTCACCTGTCTCCTGCTCAAGCTCTGCAACCCGACGGTCTACCGCCGCCCGCATCAGCGCGACATCCGACGCCTGCGCGCCGCCTGTGCCAAAGCCTGTGGATGTCTTGACGAAATCAGCGCCCGCATCCACCGCCGCGCGGCAGGCCTCTATTTTTTCCTCATCCGTCAGCAGGCAGGTCTCAAGGATCACCTTCAGCAGCACCCTGCGTCCCATAGTGTTGCCCTCGCAGACCTCCGCCACTTCCTGAATATCCTGCCGGACCAGTTTCCAGTTCCCGTCCTTCACCGCGCCCACATTGATCACCATATCAATTTCCGTCGCGCCGTCCTCGATCGCCATCAACGCCTCCGTCTTCTTTGCCATCGTGCTCATAGCGCCAAGCGGAAAGCCAACCACCGTACAAACCGCAATATCCGCGTCCGCCAGCATACAGCTTACCAGATTTGTCCTGGCGCTGTTGACGCAGACGGAGGCAAAATGATACTGGATCGCCTCCCTGCATACCCGTTCGATCTCCTCCTTCGTCGCGTCCGCCTTCAACAATGTGTGGTCAAAATATCTGCTGAATATCATATATCGCACCTCCAAACTGACATATCTGCTTTCTGGCAGCAGGCGCTCTTGCGCTCCCGGCCGCAGCTGCAATTCCTTATCTGCGCAGCCTTCCCGCCGCCGTTTCGTTTCCATATCTGCACCTCTCACCAGCAGCCACATTAAAGCTGCTGTCCTTGTCGACGCAGCCTTCCGATCCCGCTTGGTTTCTTTTCCTGTGCCCCGGCGCCGCCTTACAGCGCATTGTCACAGCCCCAACGCCGCCTTGGCCAGCCGGTCCGCCAGCTCATTATACTCCACGCCTGTATGCGCCGCGACCTTGCGGAAGGAAATCCCGATCCGGCTGCGTTTCTCGGCAATAAATGCCTGATATCTCCGGGTTCCGGGCTTATTGGCCTTCCAGATACCATCCGCCCATTTCTCAATCCCTTCATAATCATAATAAATGGTAATGTCCCGGTAGCCATGCTCAATTGCCCAGAGCACCGCGCTTTCACTTCCCAGAATCTCGCCCGCCACATTTCTCATATCCACATAGTCGGGATCCGAGCCGCTCCCGTTCAGGGTTTCCACTCCGTCCGGAAGAATCAGCGCGCAGCCATAGGCGTATTTCCTGCTGCTGTGCAGATAGCTTCCGTCCACATAAGCCACCAGATGCGTATCCGTGGAAACCGCGGTCTCCTTCCGATTCCGGCCCGATTCCGGCATACTGTTTGCAGTTTCCGCCTGCACGCTCTGCACGCCTCCTGCAGCTTCCGCCTGTCCGCTTTGCGCACTGCCGGTCACAGACAGGCCGTCTCCAAAACGCTCCACAAAATCCCGCGCCTCCGCCTCCGTTGGAAAGCTCTTAAATACCGCGCCGGAAAAACGCTCCGTCTGTGCCTTGCAGTCTCCCCAGGTCCGGTAGACGCCCGGCTTCCTCCCTTTTGCCACCGCATAATATTTTTCTGCCATACGGCACCTCCCTGCCCTGTCTTCCTATGTTTTGTTTCATATCACACCGGTAGTCTAATAGGTTTCCCGTCAATGCCTGGCCCGCACAGCCTCCCATTCATCAAACCGCGACACATACTGCTCGTTGAGCCACGCCACCATCTGCTCCTTGCCCTCCGGATCAAACGGGAAGGTCCTCATGGTCTTTTGCTCCTCCGGCGTCATTTCAAAGGAAAAGGGTTCCGGCCAGACAATGGCCTGAAACACTGCTTCGCCTTTTTTTTCCGGAGGGGTGAGAAACACATCATCCATTGGATCTCTCGCCAGCCGGAACCGCATCCCCCTGTGACTTCCCAGATAGGGCTGTCCATGTTCATAGTAGGAGATGCCGTAGGAATCCTTGTTCTGTATCAAAATTTTCTTTTCCTCCATACTGCCTCCTCCCGGCCGAAACGACTCCTGATCACTGCTCGTTAGGCGCCGCAGGCAGCGCCCCCATCAGCGCCTTCGGATTGTTGGACTTTTTGAGCGCCATTTCTCTGGTGATCAGCCCCTTCTGCACGAGATCCTTGAGCATCATATTCATGGTATGCATGCCCTCCTTCACGCTGGTCTGCATCGAAGACTCAATCTGATATACCTTGTCCTGACGGATCAGGTTGCAGATTGCGTCGGTGCCCACCAGAATCTCCGTCGCAGCTACCCGGCCGTCCCCTTTGGCCAACGGGATGAGGTTCTGTGTGATCACGCCCTTTAAAATCGTGGCGAGCTGGTTGCGCACCTGGCTCTGGCTGTGAGGCGGAAACGCGTCTATGATACGGTTGACCGTGTCCGCCGCCCCCGTGGTATGCAGTGTGGACAGCACCAGATGTCCTGTCTCCGCCGCCGTGATTGCGGCCGAGATCGTCTCAAAGTCACGCATCTCACCTACCAGGATGACGTCCGGATCCTCACGCAGCGCGGAACGCAGCGCAGCCGAGAAGCTCTCCACATCCTGTCCCAGCTCCCGCTGGTGAATGGTCGCCTTGTCCGGCGTATAGACAAACTCGATCGGATCCTCCACCGTCAGGATGTGATCCGCCCTGTTGCGGTTGATATAGTCGATCATGGCAGCCAGCGTGGTACTCTTGCCGCTTCCGGTAGGTCCTGTCACAAGCACCAGCCCCCTGGGCTGCTCTGCCAACGACCGCACCACCGGAGGCATATTCAGGCTCTCCAGCGTAGGAACCGTTGTGCCCATGATACGCATACAGGCCGCAAAATGCCCGCGCTGGTGATAAGTGTTGACACGGCAGCGGATCTTGCTCTCCTTTGTCTGATAGGAAAAATCCAGGTCCTTTCCCTGCTCATATACATCAATCTGCTCACTGCTCAGCATCGAATAGATCAGCTTATCCAGCTCCCCTGTCTCAAACAACCCCTCCGCCTTCTGCAAATGGCCATAGCGCCGCAGTGAAACATCACCCGGACAGGTAATATGTATATCTGAACAGTTATTTGCCTTCGCGTATTCAATCAACTGGTCAATCCCCATAAGTAAAATTATCCTCCTTTCTCTCCTCAACCCAATTCTAGCTCTGACTTCCAGATGCCACCTGTATAAAGCTTATGAAACTTCTTTGTCATCTTTTTGAAAGAGAGCTGTGCTGAAATAGCGCTCCCCGGTATCCGGCAGCACCGTCACCACGCGTTTTCCCTTCCCGAGCAGCTTCGCCATGCGCAGCGCCACACACACGTTGGTGCCGCTGGAAATGCCGCAAAGAATGCCCTCCTTCACAGCCAGCGTGCGCGTCGTCGTCATCGCCTCATCATCCGTCACAATCTCAATGCCGCCGATGAGGCTCTGATCCAGAATGGGCGGGATCAGTCCATCCCCGATGCCCATCTGCAGATGCGAGCCGATGGAGCCGCCTGAAAGGATCGCCGCGTGCTCCGGCTCTGCCGCCCACACCAGAAGGTCAGGATTTTCCCTCTTCAGCACCTGACCGATCCCGGTGATCGTGCCGCCTGTCCCAAATCCGGAGCAGTAACCGTCTATCCTTCCCCCGGCCTGCGCAAGAATCTCCAAAGCCGTGTGCTCCAGATGCGCCGCCACGTTGTCCGGATTCGTAAACTGATCCGGCATGAATACGTTCGGATCCTCCTCCTGCATCTTTCTCGCCTTGCAGATGCAGCGGTCAATGCACTCCCCGATATTGTCATTGTCATGTTCCAGAAGAATCTCTGCGCCGTACTGCCTGATCAGCAGCCTCCTCTCCTCGCTGACGGAATCCGGCATGATAATGATGACCTTATAGCCCTTCACAGCGCCTACCAGCGCCAGCCCGATGCCCTGATTGCCGCTGGTTGGCTCCACGATAACGGAGTCCGGGCCAAGCAGTCCCTTCCGCTCCGCCGCCTCGATCATCTGAAGCGCAGTTCTGGTCTTGATGGAGCCGCCGATATTCATGCCTTCATATTTTACCAGAACCTCCGCGTCGTTCTCCCCTGTCATGTGATTCAACCGGATCAGCGGCGTATTGCCCACTGCCTCCAAAATATTGCCAAATATCACTATTCTGTCTCCTTTTTCTTTCTGTCTTTCCTTCGTGATCACACCTGTGCAAGCGCCTGCCCGATATCAGCGATCAGATCCTCCTTGTCCTCCAGGCCGCAGGAAACGCGGATCAGTCCGGCAGGAATGCCGGCAGCCTCAAGCTGCTCCTCCGTCATCTGGCGATGCGTAGATGTTGCGGGATTGAGGCAGCAGGTTCTCGCGTCCGCGACATGCGTCTCAATGGCAGCCAGCTTCAAATGCTTCATGAAGGTTTCAGCCGCAGCCCTGCCTCCCTTGATCTCAAAGGACACCACGCCGCAGCCGCCGTCCGGCAGATATTTCTTCGCGAGCTCATGATAGGGATCTCCCGGAAGCCCCGGATAATTCACCTTAACCGTCTTCTCATGGCCTGCCAAAAATTCTGCCACAGCCTGTCCGTTCTCCACATGCTTCGGCATGCGCACATGCAGGGATTCCAGGCCCAGGTTCAACAAAAACGCGTTCTGGGGAGACTGGATGCAGCCAAAATCACGCATGAGCTGGGCGGTACATTTGGTGATAAACGCACCCTCTTTGCCAAATTTTTCCGCGTAGGTGATTCCGTGATAGGAATCGTCAGGCGTCGTGAGCCCCGGAAACAGCTCCTTGTGCGCCATCCAGTCAA
This sequence comes from uncultured Clostridiaceae bacterium, assembly GCA_946185495.1. Lineage (GTDB taxonomy): Bacteria > Bacillota > Clostridia > Lachnospirales > Lachnospiraceae > CAG-590. The sequence goes on from CAMHJT010000088.1 coordinate 9,649, forward strand.
ACCGGCCGGAGTCCACGATCGCGCCGCCGACCGCCGCGCCGTGACCGTCCATATATTTGGTGGTAGAGTGCGTCACGATATCCGCACCCCACTCGATCGGCCTGCAGTTGACCGGAGTCGGGAAAGTGTTGTCCACGATGAGCGGAACCCCGTGCGCATGCGCTGCGCGCGCGAATTTCTCGATATCCAGCACCGTCAGCGCCGGATTAGCGATCGTCTCACCAAACACCGCCCTGGTGTTGTCCTGAAAGGCGGCGTCAAGCTCCTCCTCCGTGCAGTCCGGAGAGACAAATGTGACGCCGATGCCCATCTTCGCCATGGTCACGCTGATCAGGTTAAAGGTTCCGCCATAGATCGAAGAGGACGCAACAATGTGCGACCCGTTCTCGCAGATATTGAACAGGGCAAAGAAATTCGCCGCCTGCCCCGAGGAGGTCAGCATGCCCGCCGTGCCCCCTTCCAGGCTCGCAATCTTCGCGGCCACATAATCATTGGTCGGGTTCTGCAGCCTGGTATAGAAATAGCCTGACGCCTCCAGGTCAAAGAGCTTGCCCATGTCCTCGCTGGTATTATACTTAAATGTCGTCGACTGGATAATAGGAATCTGCCTCGGCTCCCCATTTCCCGGCGTATAGCCCGCCTGCACACATTTTGTTCCCAATTTCTGTTCTTTCATGATTGTCCTCCTCTAGAAACATTCGTTTTATCTGTCATCATTCATTCGAATACCGATACTGTATGTTCCTCAGCCAGCACACAGGTTTCCGGGAGAGTTTTGATTCACAACGAAGGGATATTTGCGAACGCCGGTCCTTAGATGTGCTGACGAAGGAAGCACATCTTATGCTAGAGGTCCTTAGCATTCGGCAACGCCGAATGGTTAGTACCTCTGTATGCACCGCGGGAAAAACTTAGTGCATGAAAATGTATAACCGCGAGTGCTGTACCGCTGCGTGAGCAACGAAGCGCAATGCCTGAGACCTTAGCGAGTCCAAGCC
>CAMHJT010000089.1 GCA_946185495.1 uncultured Clostridiaceae bacterium
TTGTTCATCATCTCATTCTTGCGGGACTCCGGCTGGATAAACTCCGGATGCGTGTTGATATATTCGATCAGGCGCCCCTGGTATTTGCTCATTCTTAGGAAGTACGCCTCCTCCTTCGCGGGCTGGCAGGGCCTGCCGCAGTCCGGGCACTTCCCGTCCACAAGCTGGGACTCCGTAAAGAAGGACTCACAGGGCGTACAGTACATCCCCTCATATTCGCCCTTGTAAATGTCCCCCTGCTCATACAGCTTCTTGAAGATCTTCTGCACCTGTCTCTCGTGATCCTCGTCCGTCGTCCGGATAAACCTGTCATAGGAGGTGTTCATCAGATCCCAGATCCGCTTGATCTCGCCCGCTGTCTTGTCCACAAACTCCTTCGGCGTCACGCCGGCCTCCGCCGCCTTCTGCTCGATCTTCTGCCCGTGCTCGTCCGTTCCGGTCTGGAAGCGCACATCATAGCCCTCAAAACGCTTGTATCTCGCGATGCTGTCCGCCAGGACGATCTCGTAGGTATTGCCGATATGCGGCTTGCCGGAGGTATAGGCGATCGCTGTTGTAATGTAGTAAGGTTTTTTTGTCATGTCTCTTTGCTACTAAAAGCATATCACAAATGTGTATATGCCAGATGATCAGGAGCTCATCTTAGTAGTCTCTCCTTTCTTATTTTTAGATGTTTCAGGCAATTGCGAAACAATGTATTATTTCAATCGGCTTCGTACAGGATCTATATTTTTTCTTGGCTAATGTACCTAATGCCGGTTAAAAAACATATATCCCGCGCAAAGCCTGAATCTACATTTTGAGTCTCGCAATCCCCTGTTTTAAATGTTTGGGTAACTGCAATCAAAAATAAAAACCGCCTTTAAGAAAAATCCGCCGGATCCCGGCAGTTCTTTCTTAAAGGCGGGTCTGTTCCCGCGTTACCACTTTAATTCACCGGCATATCGCTATACCGGCCTCAGCGGCTGGACAATGCCAGCCCACGCTGTAACGGGCGCTCCCGTTCCATGCTCAGAATCCCTGACGCCTGCCAGACCTTAGCCCGCCGCGTTTCCTGCCCAATTTCGTCTCCTCACACAGAAGGCTCCGGGGCCATCTTCACCGCGTTCTGCATCTCCCGCTCTCACCTCACCGGGTTCTCTGTCCAATGCCTTCCGCGCCTACTCTTCCCTTCACAGCCTTTTCCTATCCGCCGCCCTCCCTCTTTTCAGGCAGCTGCTTATTTTTCTATTATAGGAAACTCAACCCGTTCTGTCAAGCAGCACATTTATTCCGCTATTCGGCCTTCATCCAATATACAGGTTTTTGGTCAATCACTGGCAAATATCGCTTTCCCTCTTACTTGAATTGATGCGCCCCGATAGAATATGACGCATTCGGAATATACCTTGAGAAGAACAGGTAATCCTTCATCTGCTTCTTCCGTCCACCGACCTGTACCGTCGTGGAACCCGTCAGCGCGGACTTCGCCGCCTTCATGCACTTCTTCATCGTGCCCTTCACCCTGCCGTTCTGCTCCTGGCGGTCATAAATGGCAAGCGCGCTGCTGAGGCTTCCGGAACGCGCCGGCGTGAACTGGCCGCTCTGGTAGATCACATCCTCGATCGAATCCGGGAACTGTTCATCCTTCACCCTGTTCATCACCACAATACCCACGGCCTTCTTGCCCGCGTAGCACTCGCCCCTGGCCTCACAGTAAATGATGCAGGTCATATAACGCAGCTCCTCTTTTGTATATCTCTTTACCTTTCCCCTGATGGTCTTACCCACAAGATGGTTTGCCTTCGCGCTGCAGGAAACATCCTTCTGTACCAGTGCGCCAAGCTTCTTTGCCAGCGTATTCTTCACGCTGCTTTTTTTATTCCTGTTTTTTGCAGTGCTCTTTTCTGCATTTTCTGTATGTTTAAAATCTGCTTTTCCTGTGTTCTTCCTGCCGGCGCCGTGAACCGCCGCGTTCCTTTTGCTTTTTCTGACGCTGCGGGCATTCTCCGCGTGTTCCTGCTTTGTCTGACTCGTAACTGTCCTGCCTGCGGCCAGTACATCGCTGGAGAACAATGCCACCATACAAAATGTAACCACAACAGCCGCAACAAATCTCATCTTTTTCATAAATCCTCCGAATCCCCTTCCTCGGGAAAAATTGAAATTGATTTGTAACAAATCTGTAACAATTATGGCACATTTTATTACACCTGTCAAGCCATTTCTTAATACTTTCTGAACAATCCTGTTAAATGCCATTGCAAAAGCGGCTATTTCGCGGCATTTCGACACGATTTTGTGCTCATCCGTGTCGAAATTGTTACAGTAACGTAACATTATGTCAATCAATTATTGTAACCCGGTCAAAGGCATCGGCTTCGTTTCGTTCAATGGCAAGAAGTCGCCCAAAGCACCAACCTTCCCCATTTCCGAAATACACCCTTGAAATTTGTGCTAAAAAACGATAAAATACAAATAATAGCGCAACGATTTCACACTGGTGTGTGTCCTCAATCATTTTTGACATTATTTCCGGCAGATGGCGTGAAGCTGAAAAGATAATTCAAAGGATGATCGAGACGCCGCATCAGGAAGCTGCGCGATCACGATTGAAAAGGAGGGCTAAGCCTATGACATTTGAAAATGATCGGATCAAGGTTTATTCCAGCTACAACAATAGCGTTTCCATTAACGTCATTCCGGGACATTTTGCCACCAACCACTCCCATATCACGCACTATATTGATATGACCAACCTAAAGGCCCGCCAGAGCGTTGCCCGGGCTGCCGCGGTATCCATCGCCAGCGAGTACATGGGCTCCACCGTCGTGGATACCATTGTCTGCATGGACGGAACCGAGGTCATCGGCTCCTATCTGGCTGAAGAGCTGACCAAATCCGGCATCATGTCCATGAACCAGCATCAGACCATGTATATCGTCACGCCGGAATTTAATTCCGTCGGACAGATGATCTTCCGGGACAACCTGCAGCATACCGTCAAGGGCAAACATATTCTTCTGCTCCTCGCTTCCGCCACTACAGGACGGACCATTGAGCGGAGCCTGGAATGCATCAACTATTACGGCGGCATCGTCACGGGCATCTCGGCCATCTTCTCGGCCAGCAAGGAGATTTCCGGCATCCCCATCCACACGCTGTTCAAGCTGGAGGATATTCCGGAATACAGGACCTATCCGCACAACCAGTGCCCGTACTGCCAGTCCGGCAAGAAGATTGAGGCGATCGTGAACAGCTATGGCTACTCAAAGCTGTAAGGGAGACTCCGGCAGGGCACAGGCACACAGCCGTTTCCCGTATTATTTCGGAGGACAGGAACTGAATAGATCCAAAGCCAGGCGGATCAGCGCGCACACAGGTGACCTGCTGATCGTCGACTTTAACTATAACGAAGATACGAAGGAGCATCTCTGCAAAATAGAAAAAATCAAACTGTAGAACAGAAAAAAAGCCCGCTTATCGCAACCCCAGACCGTGGGGCAGATAAGCGGGCTTTGTTGTCTTTACAGACAGCTTACCACAGCATCGTAAACAGCGTCATCAGCACCGTGATCGACACGACCGACACAACGGTTGTGATGGCGATCGCAGATGACAAAAGGGCTGTATCCTCTCCTGTTTTTTCCGCCTGGATCAGCGGGAGATTTCCGATCGGCATGGCCGCCATCAGGCACAGGCTCATCACCGTGATCTGGCCGCACCCGCACGCCCGCAGCACGAAAAACATAACCGCAGGAAAAAGGATCATCCTGAACACGATATAAATCCATACGCGAAGATTTTTTATGCCATCCGCAATATCAGCCCGCGCAATATTTACGCCAAGGAGCGTCATGGAAAGAAAGACCGTGGCGTTTCCAATATAACTGAAGCTATTTGAGAGGATGGGCGGCAGGTCAAGGTCAAACCAGAAAACCACAAGGCTTAAAACAGCCATCACCGTTCCCGAGCTGAATATCCTGCCGAGGCTCATTTTTTCCTTCCCGTTGCTCAGCACAACAACACCGTGGGTGTAGAAAAGCAGGCTGTAAATCACATTACACACGATCACATAGAGTATGGCGTTCTCCGGAAGGATGGCACGCGCTACCGGAATGCCGATGAACCCGACATTCGTATATACCGTCATGAGATTATAGAACCTGCGACTGTCCTTTTCCACCCTGATCACCAGTGGAAACACAAAACCGATGAGTACCAGGCCTGCATACAGCGCTGCACCAAGCAGCATGGCAAACAGCAGATCCTTATGCGTGGCCGTCACATTCCCCGACAGCATGGACGCAAGGATCAATGCCGGATTACAGATATCCATAACGATCATTGACAGCTTTGGCGACACAGTCTGGTCGACAACCCCCTTCTTGTATAAATACATACCGATCGCAACCAGGATGGTGATCACGCCCATCTGCTGTAAAACTACCGTAACACTCATATTTTCCCGCCTTCCTGTCTCATATCCTGATTTTTTATCTTTCAAAAACCGGTTTCCCGATTCATCCGGCCAAATACCGGCCGCCAGCTTATTTCATTTCTTCTGCATCAGACGCCTCCGCCTGATAAATCAATTCTCCAGGCACCTGTCACTCGCGTTTCGGCTCCACGGGCTTTGACAGATGCGCGTCCATCTATGTATCAACACCCGAAAGCTGTTTCAAATCCTTCATACTTTTTTTCTGCTCAGCAAGGCGACAACTTCTACGTGAAGTGTTGAGACAAACTGGTCGCAGGCGCAGCACCGCGCCAAATGATACCCCCGTGCCGTCAAAATCCCCAGATCTCTCGCGAGGCTGGTCGGCTTACAGGAGATATACACAAGCTGGTCAACGCCGTAGGCGATGATCTTTTCCAGGGCTTTCGGATGAATGCCGTCCCTCGGCGGATCTAGCACGATCATATCCGGCTTGTCCTGTATCCCGTCGAGCACCTTGAGGACATCGCCGGCGATAAACTCGCAGTTGTCAAGGCCGTTGCGCGCCGCGTTTTCCCTCGCTGCCTCCACCGCCTCCTCCACAATCTCCACGCCGATCACCTTCTTCGCCACGGGTGCGAGGAGCTGCGCGATGGTGCCGGTGCCGCTGTAGAGGTCAAAGATCACCTTGTCCCTCGTGTCGCCCACATAACCGCGTACCGTGTCGTAGAGCACCTCCGCGCTCAGAGTATTCGTCTGAAAAAAGGAAAACGGGGAAATCTTAAACTGCAGCGAAAGAACCTGTTCATAAATGTGGTCCTGCCCATATACCGTCACCACCCGTTCCGGCACGACGGCATCCGACAGGCTGTCATTATGCGTGTGCAAAATTCCGGCGATCCTGCCATGCAGAGGAAGCGCCAGCAGCTTCTCCGTAAGCTCTGTAAGGCACAGGCAGTTCAGGTCCTGGGTGGTGGTCACCAGATTGACTAAAAGCTCCTTCGTGCGGGCCGTCTGCCGGATCACAAGATGGCGCAGGACTCCCTCATGCTTCATTTTCTGATAAAACGGCACGCCTCTTTCCGCATAGAAATCCAAAATAGCGCGAAGGATCCTGTTATAGTCGGAGTCCACGATCACGCAGCCGTCAACGGTCACGATGTCATGAAAGCTGCCTTTCCTATGCATGCCTAGCGCCAGTGAGCCGCCCTTGTACGCGTCACCAAAGGAGTACTCCATCTTATTCCGGTAGGCATCCTGCACAGGGCTTCCCTTGATGCCCTCCCAGATCTCATCCGTGACAAAACTTGCCAGCAGCGTCCTGACCTGTTCCTCCTTGACCGCAAGCTGATTTCCATAGCTCATGGTCTGATAGGCGCAGCCCCCGCAGACGCCAAAATGCGGGCAGACCGGCTCCACATCCTCCAACGGCGACCTGTCAAGCACCTCTAAGAGCCTGCCCTCCGCCTTTCCGCTGCGCAGCTTCTTCGCGACGAAGCGGATCTTCTGCCCCTTCAAAGCTCCCTTCACGCAAAATTCTTTTCCTTCCGCCGTCACATATCCCTTATTGGGAAATGCGTACCGCTCAACCATTCCCTCACAAATCTGTCCCTTTTTCACCTGTCCTCACCTGTACCCTGTTCTTCTGATCTTCCACTGTTTCGTAAACCAATTCCGTTCATCCTTCATCAAAAACTTCAGTTCTCCCACCGGATCACGGACCGTTTTTCGCCGCCCCCGTCAAAATTTTTCCGCTCTTTCTTGCTCCCACCGGATCACAGACCGCCCTCCGCTGCCCTAATATACCGTCAGAATAACCTTCTTCTCTTCAGTTCTCCCACTGAATAATGAAACCCGCCCTCCCGGTCCACCTCGATGATCATAAATGTTTTCTCTCTCGAAGCCTGCCTCGGATAGGAAATGCTCCCCGGATTCAGGATCGTAACATCGTCCCCGATCTCCAGATAGGGCATATGCGTATGTCCGAACATCACGATGTCATAGCCGTTCTCTAACGCGTAGTACCTCAGATTGTCAACGTTGTATCCCACATAGAAACGATGCCCGTGGGTAATAAAAACCGCCTTGTCCTCGATCATAAATTCATCCGTCGCGGGCAGATCAATGCGGAAATCATTGTTGCCGGTGACCATATGCGTCTCGCAGCTTACCAGGCTGCGGATGTAATTCAGCCCGTGCTCAATGTCACCCAGATGGATAAACATATCAATGTCTCCCACCTGTTCCACCACCTGCTTCAAATCATCATTTCTTCCATGGGAATCGCTGACCACCAAAATCCGCATTATAATTCCTCCCTCATCAGCCGGAGCGCTTTGCCCCTGTGGCTGATGGCGTTCTTCTCCTCCGGCGTAAGCTCCGCCGTAGTCCTGCCATATTCAGGCACATAGAAAATGGGATCATAACCGAAGCCGTTTTCCCCCTTGATCTCGTAGCCGATAATACCCTCAATGGTCGCGCGCTTTGTCACCACCCTGCCGTCCGGAAAGGCCGCCGCGATGGCGCACACGAACCTGGCAGTCCGCTGCTTTTCCGGAACGCCCTCAAGCTTCTCAAGGATCGCCTTGTTTTTAATGTCATAGGAGGTGTCCTCCCCCATCCATCTGGCCGAAAATATTCCCGGCATCTTATCCATGTAATCCACCTCAAGCCCCGAATCATCCGCCAGCACCAGACAGCCGGACAGCTCACTGATCGCCCTGGCCTTGATCACGGCGTTCTCCTCAAAGGTGGTTCCATCCTCCACGATATCCGCCTGGATCCCGGCCTCCTTCAAAGACAGGATCTCATAGTCGAGATCCCCGAGGATCATACGGATCTCCTTCATTTTTCCTTCGTTTCCTGTTGCGAAAATCAATTTTTCCATTGTCTTTTCCTTTCCTGCCGCTATGCTTATGATCATCCTGCCGGCTCTGTGTTTTCCCTTTTCTTCGGAGGCTTCGGACCCATATACTGATAAAAATAAGACCGTATCATGCCGTTGTAGATCTTTCTGTTCTTCGTCGCCTTCCTGCCAAGGTACTTCTCCGCGTCCTCATAGGAGGTAATGATGAATTTGGACCAGGTGTCCAGTCGGTCAAAGCTTGCCCCGATCTCCCGGTACAGCTTCGGCAGATCCCTCTTTTCCTCGAGCCGCTCCCCGTAGGGCGGGTTCGTGATGATGAAGCCGTACTTTTTCGGGCTGGAGAGTTCCCGCATATCCCGCTGCTGAAAATGGATGTACTGCTCCACCCCGGCTTCCGCCGCGTTGCGCATGGCGCACTTCACGATTTCCCCGTCCAGATCATAGCCCTGAATGTGCATCTCTACGTCTTGCCGGACACCGTCCTGCGCCTCCGTCACGGCATCATACCAGACCTTCTTCGGCGCGATATTGCCCCACTGCTCCGCGATAAATTCCCGGTTCACGCCCGGTGCGATACCTGCTCCGATCATGGCCGCCTCTATGGGAAAGGTGCCGCTGCCGCAGAACGGATCCACCAGCAGCCGGTCCGCCTTCCAGGGCGTCAGCAAAATAAGCGCCGCCGCCAGCGTCTCCGAGATCGGCGCCTTCCCCATCAGCTGGCGATAGCCGCGCTTGTGCAGGGAGGTGCCGGAGGTGTCGATCGCCACAGTCACTATATCCTTGAAAAGAAAGATCCGGATCGGATACTCCGCTCCGTCTTCCCGAAACCATTCAACATGATACCGCTGCTTCAGCTTGTCCACAACGGCCTTTTTGACCACAGACTGAATATCCGACGCGCTGAACAGCTTTGATTTATTGGTGGCTGCCTTTGTCACCCAGAATTTTGCGTCCACCGGAAGATATTCCTCCCAGGATAGCGCTTTTGTGCCTTCATACAACTCATCAAAAGTCTCCGCGCGGAAGCTTCCCACCTTGAGCATGATCCGCTCCGCCGTCCGTATAAATATATTGGCTCTCGCCAGCGCATCCCGGCCACCATAAAAGGTGACGCGTCCATCCTCCACCGAGGCGATCTCATAACCCAGATCTGTGATCTCCCTTTTCAGCACCGCCTCCAATCCAAAATGGCAGGGCGCGATCCATTCAAGCCTTTGCATCTTCCTCTTATCCTTTCTTCCCGCAATGTACACACGCCAATCGCATCCGCCGATATCCGCGCGCAAATGAAATATATCACAGATATAATTCATCCTCCGCGCCATACGCGGTTCTAACCAACGCTTTTCCCTTCTGCTAACACACAGGGTAACTAATATAGTATAACAGATTTTTTCATTTAGTTAAAGAAGCTTTGTAATTTTTTAATCCCCCGATGCAGTTGATGACCCTGTAGCCCATCTCGGAAAGCTGTCTGGCCGCCCGTATGCTGCCGCCGCCCGTATCGCAGTAAACGATCAGCACCCTGCTTCTCGGAAGATTGACCAGGCCCTGTTCCACCTGCTCCAGCGGCAGATTTACCGCCATCGGAATGTGTCCGGACAAAAAACGGTCCAGAGGCCTCACATCCACAATGATCGCGTCATATCTCAGGGCTGTCTCCACGATCTGACGGATATTGATATTTTCAAATGCCATGCCACGCGCCTCCACTTACTTATCATCAGAATATGCAAAAGCTCCTTCCTTTGTTACGGCTGCTTTGGGCGGAATATTTCCTTGCGTTACCCAACGAGCAGAGGGCTATCCACCCTGCTCGTTGGGGCGCGTCCGGCTTAGGCCGGAGTATTTCCTTGCGCGCCCCTGTGCATAAAAAACCGGACAGGAACCTATACTCCTGCCCGGTTATGATGGTCCGAACCATTTTGCATACCTAAGAACCTGTGTGAACAGATCCGCGTCTGTTCCAGAATAGCCTCCGCATCCGGCCTCCGAACAATCCCCCTATTCACAGACCTTTTCAATGATCCCCGGATACTGCTCCAGAACATTGGAGATATCCTCAAAGATCAGGCTCTTCTTCGTGATATTTCTTGCCATCACGCCCAGATTCTGGCTTACATTGTCATAGTACCCCTGAGAACCGTCAATCGTCCGGTCAACATCACTCAGGCACGTCCTGCACTCGCCAAATACATCCTCCATGTCCTGGCTCTTCGCGCTGATGCGGGACGCGACATTGGCAATGCTGCCTATGACCTCCTCCGTATGTCCAATATATTCCATCGATTTCTCCATTGCGGTCTTCGTATACCCTATCGATTCCAGCAGCTTCTTATTGTTGTTTTCCAGAGTCTCCATGGCAGACTTGATCGAAGCAACAAGGTTCTTGGTATCCGTCGCGGTCTTCCGCATCTCCTTCACAATCTCCTCAAAATGGGTGGTCACCTCCGTGACCTCATCAAATTTATCCCTGAACTGGTTCACCGTGGCCTTCACCACAAGCTCCTGCTCCTTCAGCGCGTCAAACGACTCGCTGATGGACCGAAAATCATCCCCCTCCTGCTGAAGCCTGTTCTTTTCAGAGAGAAGATATTTACTGGACTCGGAAATGGGGGAAAGCTGCCTCCGAAGCTCCGCCCTGTCCCTGCCAGCTTTTTCCTGTTCCATCCGCGCCTCTGTCTCCGCCTGCTGCTTTTTCTTTTTCCACATGATCTGCTCCTCCTTACGTCAAAGCGGGAGCCTGGCCCAGTTTCTAAGCTGCCCGCCTTTTCTAACCTGTCAATACCTCCCGCCCCGCAGGCCGGTCATTCAAACACCGCGCAGACCATCGTCTGATTGACATGCTGGCGGTTATACTGCTCCCCGCCCCCGATATATCCGGCAAACGGGCCAATCTTCGCCATATCAGATAAAAACTGCTGCAGGTACCCCTCTTCCTTGAACAACAGATATCGGTAAATACAGTTGACCGAAAAAACCAGGGACGGTTTCGGCAGCTTTGACCTGATCTGGCTGCGCGTCTGCTCATTGATCGCCCGGTAATCATGGTCAGCACCAAAATGGACTGGTCATCGATCACGCTGCCGTGATAGATCGTTCCCGCCGTACCGATCATCTCCACCCCCGGAAAGCGGGCAGCAAGCAGCTCCGTGATCTGCGCGAACCGTCCATAGTCAGACATAAAAATAATTCCCTCCGGCTCCGTCACCGAACCTGCCGCCTCTGAAACGGCTGCCGCGGCATCCCTTAATCTGCTGGATCTCCCTACACTCTTCATTCTCCGTACTTCCTTTCGTCCAGGATCATAACACATAGATCGTTTATTTTTAGCAAAAAATGTGAAA
>CAMHJT010000090.1 GCA_946185495.1 uncultured Clostridiaceae bacterium
TGGTTGTCATCCGGTACGAGGGACCGAAGGGCGGTCCGGGCATGCGGGAGATGCTGAATCCGACCTCAGCCATTGCGGGAATGGGGCTGGGTTCCTCTGTAGCTCTGATTACAGACGGAAGATTTTCCGGCGCGAGCCGCGGCGCTTCCATCGGCCATGTCTCACCGGAGGCGGCAGTCGGCGGTCCGATCGCGTTTGTTAAGGAGGGCGACAGGATCAGGATCGATATCGACAACCACAGCCTGGAGCTTCTGGTTTCCGAGGAGGAACTGGCGAAGCGGAAGGCAGAGTGGACGCCGAGGGAGCCTAAGGTGACCACCGGGTATCTCGCGAGATACGCGAAGATGGTGACCTCCGGCAACAGGGGCGCGGTGCTCTCCCTCGAGGGCTGAGACTGAAAGCAGATGTATGAATATAGTAAGAGGAGAATGAATCATGAAACAATTAACAGGTTCTGAAATTGTAATTGAGTGTCTCAAGGAACAGGGAGTGGACACCGTTTTCGGATATCCGGGCGGCACGATCCTGAATGTCTATGACGCGCTCTATAAGCATCAGGATGAAATCAAGCATGTGCTGACCTCCCACGAGCAGGGAGCTTCCCATGCGGCAGACGGCTACGCGAGGGCAACCGGCAAGGTGGGCGTATGCATGGCGACATCAGGTCCCGGCGCGACCAATCTGGTAACCGGAATTGCAACGGCGTACATGGATTCCATTCCGTTAGTAGCGATCACAGCTAATGTGGGCGTGTCCCTTCTGGGAAAGGATTCTTTTCAGGAGGTGGATATCGCGGGCGTAGTGATGCCGATCACAAAGCACAGCTTTATTGTAAAAAATGTGCATGAGCTGGCAGGAACGATCCGGCGCGCGTTCAAGATCGCGAAATCTGGCAGGCCAGGTCCGGTACTGGTGGACATCACCAAGGATGTGACAGCGAACCTTGCGGATTATGAATACAAAGAGCCGGAGGAGATAAAACGCGTGACGGCGAGCATCAAGGATGCGGATATCGAGAAGGCTGTCAAACTGATCAACAAGGCGAAGAAACCGTTTATTCTCGTCGGGGGCGGTGTGGTTGCGTCAGATGCGTACAAGGAGTTTCGCCAGTTCGCGAAGCTGATGGATGCGCCGGTTTGTGATACCCTGATGGGCAAGGGCGTAATGGATGGAAATGATCCCCATTACACCGGCATGATCGGTATGCACGGAACGAAGGTTTCTAATTTCGGCGTGACCGAATCCGATCTTCTGATCGTGGTGGGCGGACGATTCTCTGACCGTGTGATCGGCAATGCAAAGAAATTCGCGAATAACTCCAAAATCATCCAGATTGATGTGGATCCCGCGGAGATCAACAAGAATGTCGTGGTAGACGCAAGCATCATCGGTGACGCGAAGGAAGTCCTGACGCGGCTGAATAACAGCATTGAGCAGAAGGACAACAGGGAGTGGCTTGCCGAGATCGATGCGATGAAGGAGAAGTACCCTGTGACTTATCCGACGGATATCCTGACAGGACCCACCGTCATCTCCAAGGTTTATGAGATGACAAACGGCGACGCCATCATCACGACGGATGTGGGACAGCACCAGATGTGGGCTGCGCAGATGTACAAGTACAAGGAGCCGAGGCAGCTTCTGACCTCGGGAGGACTTGGAACCATGGGTTACGGGCTCGGAGCCTGCATCGGGGCAAAGGTGGGCAGGCCGGACAAGACGGTAGTCAACATTGCCGGAGATGGATGTTTCCGCATGAATATGAACGAGATCGCGACTGCTGCGCGGTATAATATTCCTATTATCCAGGTGGTCATCAACAACCATGTGCTTGGAATGGTGCGCCAGTGGCAGACGCTGTTCTATGACAAGCGGTATTCCAACACGGTCCTCAATGACGCGGTGGATTTTGTGAAGATTTCTGAGGGAATGGGTGCGCTCGCGTTTTCCGCGACAACGCTTGAAGAGTTTGAAGAGGCGTTCGGGAAGGCCTTAGAGGCAGGCAGACCCTGTGTGATTGACGCGCAGATCGGAGAAGATGACAAGGTATGGCCGATGGTGGCTGCGGGACAGCCGATCTCCACCTGTTTCTCCGAGGAGGATCTATAGGAGTCATAAAAGAGAACAAAGTAAATCATGCCTGCGGCATGTCATGCTGCAGGCTCCATCATAAAAATATATTTCAGGAGGAAGACATGGATAGAGTATATAATTTTTCAGCAGGACCGTCCGTATTGCCGGAGAAGGTGCTAAAGGAAGCGGCAGACGAGATGCTCAACTACAACGGAACAGGAATGAGTGTGATGGAGATGAGCCACCGCTCCAAGGCGTTTGAGGAGATCATTCAGACGGCGGAGCAGGATCTGCGGGATCTTCTGGAGATTCCGGATAATTACAAGGTATTATTCCTGCAGGGCGGCGCTTCCCAGCAGTTCGCCGCAGTTCCGATGAACCTGATGAAGAATAAGGTTGCGGATTACATCATCACCGGCCAGTGGGCGAAGAAGGCCTATGAGGAGGCAAAGAAATATGGAGAGGCCAAGGCGGTTGCGTCTTCAGCAGACCAGACATTCTCCTATATTCCGGACTGCAGCGATCTGGATATCGACGAAAACGCGGATTATGTATATATCTGCCATAATAATACCATTTACGGGACCGCGTTTAAGCAGCTTCCGAATACAAAGGGTAAGCTTTTGGTTGCGGATATGTCATCAGACATCTTATCCCAGCCGGTCAATGTGTCGGATTATGGGCTCATTTATTTTGGCGTACAGAAGAATGTCGGTCCGGCTGGCGTGGTAGTTGTCATCATTCGGGAGGACCTGATCACGGATGACGTACTGCCGGGTACTCCGACCATGCTGAAATACAAGACGCAGGCGGATGCGGCGTCCCTTTACAACACGCCGCCAGCGTATGGCATTTATATCTGCGGCAAGGTATTCAAGTGGGTAAAGGAGATGGGCGGCCTTTCTGCTATGAAGGAGCGCAATGAAAAGAAGGCGGCAATCCTGTATGATTTCTTAGACCAGTCCAAGCTGTTCAAGGGCACGGTCAGAAAAGAGGACCGCTCCCTGATGAACGTGCCGTTTGTGACAGGAAATGAGGAGCTGGATGCCAAGTTTGTCAAGGAGGCAACCGCGGCAGGCTTTGTGAACCTGAAAGGACACAGAAGCGTAGGCGGCATGCGCGCGTCCATCTACAATGCGATGCCGATCGAGGGCGTGGAGAAGCTTGTGGCGTTTATGAAGGAGTTCGAGGAGAAGAACCTGTAATACCAATACAGCATCATGAAACCGGAGCTGGCTGTCAGGGCATATGACGTCATTTCAGCCAGCTGTTTGCCGGAAGGCAGCATGAGAACTGTAATCATTATTGAAAAAGAAGGAGTAAGAAAATGACAAAGGTACATTGCCTCAATCCCATCGCAAAGTGTGGATTGGATTTATTTTCAGACAACTATGAGATCGTGGACAGTGCAGATCAGGCGCAGGCCATCCTGGTGCGTTCCGCATCCATGCATGAGATGGAGCTTTCGGACAATCTCTCCGCGATTGCAAGGGCGGGCGCGGGTGTGAATAATATTCCCCTTGAGGATTGCGCGCAGAAGGGCATCGTTGTGTTCAACACGCCGGGCGCCAACGCCAACGGCGTGAAGGAGCTGGTGGTAGCCGGACTTCTGCTCGCGTCGCGTGACCTGATGGGCGGATACCAGTGGGTGAAGGAAAATGCTTCGGATCCGGATATCGCGAAGAAGGTGGAAAAGCAGAAAAAGGCTTATGCCGGAAATGAGATTCAGGGCAAGAAGCTGGGCGTGATCGGCCTTGGCGCTATCGGCGCGAAGGTTGCGAATATCGCGTTCCGCCTGGGCATGGAGGTGTATGGCTATGATCCGTATGTTTCTGTGGATGCTGCATGGTCCTTGTCCCGCCATATCCGCCATATTACAAATGTGGAGGATATTTACAGAGAGTGTGATTATATCACCATTCATGTTCCGGCGCTCGACAGCACCAAGGGAATGCTGAACAAGGCCGCGTTTGACATGATGAAGGATGGCGTAAAGATCATGAATTTCTCCAGGGATACCCTTGTCAATGATGAGGATATGAAGGCAGCGCTTGCGTCAGGAAAGGTTGCGAAGTATGTGACAGACTTCCCCAATCCGGTAATCGCGGGACTTGACAATGTGATCACCCTGCCGCATCTCGGCGCTTCCACAGAGGAGTCAGAGGATAACTGCGCGATGATGGCTGTAAAGCAGATTGCTGATTTCATGGAGAACGGTAATATCAAGAATTCCGTAAACTATCCGGCCTGCGATGCAGGCGTATGCCAGACAGCGGCGAGAGTGACGATCTGCCACAAAAACATTCCGGATATGCTCACCAGATTTACCGGCGTATTCGCAAAGCAGAAGGTCAACATTGACAACATGTTAAGCAAATCAAAGGGCAATTGGGCTTACACGATCCTAGATGTGGAGTCGGAGATCAGCGAGGAAAACCTGAAGGAGATCGAGGCTGTGGATGGCGTTGTAAAGGTCAGGGTAATTTGATCATTGAAACCTGTGCATGGATGAAAGCATGCACATCCCTGTCATGAGCTGCCGGATTCGGGTAATCTCAAAACAGCAGCCATTGTGTGGGCGAAAGCGTATACATTCCGGCATATGCTGCCGGATTCAGAAAATTCCAAAACTGATGCCTGTGGAAAGGGTGTCATGAAAAAGTCCCGCTTATGCGGGGCTTTTTTTATGGTTACACATAATTTTCATATACATGGGGTACGATGTGAAGCATATTGGACGGATTGCTGACAGGACAGGTAAGCAATGGTTTTGGTATTGCTTCAGTTCACTGCGGGATCAGGAAGGATTTTATCCGTGGGATGACAGGATGGAGGTTAGGCATGGCACTGAACATTTTGCTGGCAGATGATGATGAGCTTTTGCGGAATCTGGTGAAGGAGATTCTGGAGGATGAGGATTTTATAGTATATGAAGCTTCGGATGGAGAACAGGCGTTGGAGCTGTTTTTTTCCCATCCGGAGCTTTCTTTGGTGGTGCTGGATATCATGATGCCAATGGTGGACGGGCTGGAGGTACTTCGTGAGATCAGGGGAAAATCTGACATTCCGGTGCTGATGCTGACGGCGCTTGGGGATTCGGCCAGTGAGCTGAGCGGGCTGCGGCTTGGAGCCAGCGATTATGTCAGCAAACCTTTTCATAATGAGATACTGGTGGAGCGGGTGAAAAACCTTCTGAAACTGGCAAAGGTTCCGGAGCTGGAGCGAACGGGCTATGGCGTGCTTGAGATAGACCGCCCCGCGCACCGGGTATATGTGGATGGAAAAGAAGTCATACTCAATAACAAGGAATATCATTTGCTGGATTATCTGATACACAATCAGGGCATTGTATTGTCAAGAGAAAAGATTCTCGACAGGATCTGGGGATATGACTATGAGGGGGACATCCGCACCATTGACACACATGTGAAGATGCTGCGGGCAGCGCTGGGTGAGGCAGGTAATTATATTAAGACAGTGAGGGGAACAGGATACTCCTTTGAGGTGAAGGCATGAAGTATTCTTTGATGAAAAAAATCTGTTTGATGGGAATTGGGCTGGCCGGTGGTTTTGTGCTGCTGAATATCATTCTGACATATTTTTTGCTGAGTCCGTTTTCCATTTCTTTCAGCAAACATCAGATGAAAGAATTGGCAATGTCCTTCGACAGGATCGATCTGCAGTCAGAAGATGCTGTGTTGGACTTTATTGAAGATCTGGATGAGGATACCAATACGCAGGTGACGATATTTAACCGGCAGATGCATGTGATCTATTCCGCAAAGCTCAGTGATTATGACAGGAGAAAGGGGATTGGAAAACAGAGCAGGGATTATATCTCAGAGCATATAGAACAGCTGGATGCCGGAAAGACTCTCGCATTCAGCATCGACAGTGAAGGAGATGAGAAGCGGGTGAGGGTAAAGGTTGTGAGAAAGCTCTCAGAGGATCGGTATGTGATACTTGCCAGATCCTATAGGAGCCTGCAGAATGCTACCCGTTCCGCTATGCTTTTTGAGATTCTTGTCGGAATCGGGCTGACAGCTTTAAGCGCTTTGATGGTGTATCGGTTCGGGCTGTCGATTGTTGCGCCGATCCGGAATATGACAGAGACCGCAAGGCGGATTTCTAATCTGGAGTTTGACCTGAAGGTGGATGTGGAAGGGGATGATGAGCTTGGCGTCCTGGGAGATTCCATTAACCGGATGTCGGAGCAGCTCAAGGATAATTTTGATGCCCTGCAGGCAGATGTGGAGAACCGCAAGAAGCTGGTGCGCAATCTCTCCCATGAGATCAAATCTCCAATCGCGGTGATCATGGGGTATGCGGACCGCCTGAAGACGATCAGCCGTAAGGATCCGGAAAAGGCGGTATCTTACTGCGAGATCATTTCAAGAGAGAGTGTGCGGGTAGACGGGATCGTGCAGGAGATGCTGGAGCTGTCCCGGCTGGAAAACCACAGGGATACGATGCAGGTCGTGTTAATTCATCCGGAAGAGTTTTTTGGGCAGCTGCGGCAGCGGCTGGAAGCCCATTGTGTTGACCTAAAACCGGTTTATGTGGAAGAGTTTGACCCGGAGGAATGCTTTTACGGAGATTTCAGGCTGCTGCAGAGGGCAGTATTTAATCTGCTGAAAAATGCTGTGTCCTATGGTGATCAGGAACACCTGCGGATCGAGGTGTCCGGGAATAGGAAGCTGGCGCATTATGAGATCGCGGTTTACAATACGGGAAAACATATCCCGGTGGAGGAGAAGGAGAATCTGTGGAATCCCTTTGTCAAGGCTGATCAGGCCAGAAGCAGGAGAGGATCAGGTTCCGGGATCGGTCTTACGATCGTGCGTGAGATTGTGGAGAAGCATAAGGGATACTGTGATATCCGGAATAGTTCCGGCGGCGTCCGGTTTGTGATCGGGATTCCGCTATCATTGTCGGAAGAGGAGACGGAAGGGAGGGAGAAGCATGATACCCAGTAACATTAAATTTCGCTTGGATAATATCCAAAAAGGCGTTGTTTTTATTTCTAAGAGACAATTTGAGGAGAAGGCGGCAGAGCTGGCCGGTAAATATGAAAACAGGCGCGCCGGAAAGCCGGAGCCGGTCCGGGGCGGTAAAGGGCAGGATACAGATGGAGAACCTGGCGTGGCACAGAAATCCTATTCCATAGAGACAAATATCCGCAAGCGCTCCGATTTTGCCCTCGTCTCCATGTGCAGGGATCTGGTGGTGGAACAGTATCTTCAGGGCGGCAGATATACCTTCCGGAGGATTGGTGTGCTGATCAATCCCTTCCGGTTCGCGCCAAAGTCTGTAGTGCTCCTGTTTTGTACCCGGATACCTGTCCGGGTTGGCATTGAAATGCGAAGCGGAAGCGGGCATGTGCATTACCGGGATGAGACCGAAGCAGAGCGCTGTCACAGGATTTCTGTGACGGGATTGGAGAAGGGCAGGAATGAGATTACCCTGAGCCTGTTGGATGAGAATGGCCTGGTACTAAAAAAAAGAACGATCCATGTGACCTACAGGAACAGTCCGAATATGGAGGAAAACCCTATTGTGCGGACGGAAAACAATGCGCCCTGCGCCTATGACCGGATCCTGATCACCGGGGGTGACCTGAATCCATTTATCTTCCAGCCGGATGGCAGCTTGTTTCATTACCTGAAATTTGCCAGGTTTACGACGGGGAACTACGGGGTATATTCCTTCAGGAGGAACTGGTTTTTATGGCCGGTGCGGGAAGTCGGCGCTCCCTCCTTTGGCAATCCCCATTCGCCGCTTCTTTACGAGATGGATTTTATGGGGCGGATCAGCAGGACATGGCATGTCCGGGACGGGCTGCATCATTTTGTCTGTGAACTGCCTAACGGAAATCTGGCTGCGTTTTCCAGCTCCAATGAGCGGTACGGGGCGGAGATGCCGGAGGGGCATACGGAGGACACGATCCTTGAACTGGAGCGGACAACCGGCAAAATTGTTAGGCGGATTTACCTGAAGGATCTGCTTGGGGAAGAGCATGCCGACATGGTGGACTGGGTGCACGGCAATTCCATGGAGTATGATCCGGAGGAGGACAGTATGCTCATCTGTATGCGCAATATCCATTCCGTCCTGAAATTCAACTGGACAACCCTTGAGGTGCAGTGGCTTTTGTCACTTCCTTCTTTCTGGAAGGGGACGGAAATTGAGTCGAAGGTGTTAACGCCTGTGGGTGAGGTGGATTACAGCTTTCAGGCGCATGCCGCTTACGAGATCAGGGAATTTCGTGGCAGGGACAACGGATACCGGTTCTATATGGTGTATGACAATCACAGGTTAAACCGCAGGCCGCTGGAGGGCCAGGCGGAGGACGGACACTCTTATATCAATGTGTATGGAGTGGACGAGAAGCTGGGACTGGTGAGGCAGATCCGGCATCATCAGGTGGACATGTCGATCGTCCGCTCCAATGCCAGGTATGAAGATGCTACCGGTCATCTGTTTAACATGGCGGGCTGCATGACCAGGGATCATACAAAAGAGCGGGGCAAGGTGGAGGAGTATGACTACGAGAGTGGCAGGCTGTTGAACAGATGGACGATCCGGAATGATTTTTTCAGCGGCTACGGTTTTACATGGCGCAGTGATGATTATAAAGCTCCGCTTGGACTTACGGCAGATTATGCCTATGCGATTGGCGAGGCGGACAGGCTGGTTCCTGTGGAGGGGAGTTTTGAACTGACGGAGGAGCGGATTGACGAGAGATATTTCAAGAAGCCTGTGCTGGAGGAGGAGTACCTGTATTTCCGCACAAGGGATCACAGCATTACGGCGCTTGTGCTGTATGGAAAGAAATACTGCTATGAGAGGGACTATTCGGATACCTGGCAGACGGTAAAGATCCATATGGATCAGCCCTATTCCTGTGTGGTGTCGTTGAAGGGGCTGAGGCCGGATACCTATCAGGTGCGGGTGCTGTGGGAGGGGAAGCTTTACACGACAGAATATGAGATTGCGATAGGGTGATACCGGACGCGGCTGACAGGCGTCTGGTTCACGATCGGGGCACGCTTGCGCTATTAAGATAATAAGGAGAAGTTGGATGAGGAATGAAATGAGCCATTTGGACAGACTGGAGGCGGAGGCGATCTACATCATGCGGGAGGTTGCAGCGGAATGTGAGAGGCCGGTCATGCTGTATTCAATCGGAAAGGACAGCTCTGTGATGCTGCATCTTGCTTTGAAGGCGTTTTATCCGGAGAAGCCGCCGTTTCCATTTATGCATATCGATACGACGTGGAAATTCAGGGAGATGATTCAGTTCAGGGACAGGACTGCGGAAAAATACGGCCTTAACCTGATCGTTTACACCAATGAGGAGGGCGTCCGGCAGGGAATCAATCCCTTCGACCATGGCTCCGCCTATACGGATATCATGAAGACGCAGGCGCTCCGACAGGCGCTGGACAAATACGGGTTCACGGCAGCTTTTGGAGGTGGGCGCAGGGACGAGGAGAAATCGAGGGCAAAGGAGAGGATCTTCTCCTTCCGAAATGAGGCGCACGCATGGGATCCCAAGAATCAGCGTCCTGAGCTGTGGAAGCTCTACAATACGCGTGTGAGAAGGGGGGAGAGCATACGGGTATTTCCGCTTTCCAACTGGACGGAAAAGGATATCTGGCAGTATATCGCAAGGGAACAGATCGACATTGTTCCACTGTATTTCGCGAAGGAACGGCCTGTGGTAGAAAGAGACGGCAACCTTATCATGGTGGATGATGACAGGATGAAGCTGCTTCCGGGAGAAACTGTGGAACTGAAAAAGATCCGCTTCCGCACGTTAGGATGCTATCCCCTGACCGGAGCGGTACTCTCAGAGGCGGACACGCTTCCGGCCATCATAGAGGAAACCTTAAGCGCCGTTTCTTCGGAACGGACGAGCCGGGTGATCGACCATGAGGAGGCCGGCAGCATGGAACGACGGAAGAGAGAGGGGTATTTCTGATGAAGGGACTTTTAAAATTTATTACCTGCGGCAGCGTCGACGATGGCAAATCCACGCTGATCGGACATATGCTCTATGACGCGAAGCTGCTGTTTGCGGATCAGGAGCGGGCGTTGGAGCTTGACAGCCGGGTGGGAAGCAGGGATGGAAAGATGGACTATTCCCTGCTTTTGGACGGTCTGATGTCCGAGCGAGAGCAGGGAATCACAATCGATGTGGCATACCGCTATTTCACGACAGAGAAGCGTAGTTTTATCGTGGCGGATACGCCGGGGCATGAGGAGTACACGAGAAACATGGCGGTCGGCGCTTCCTTCGCGGAGCTTGCGGTGCTGCTGGTGGACGCGACGCAGGGCGTGCTGGTGCAGACGAGGAGGCATACCCGCATCTGCGCGATGATGGGAATCCGGCACATGGTGTTTGCGGTAAACAAGATGGATCTGACCGGCTATGACCAGCATCGGTTTGAGCAAATCGCCAGGCAGATCCGGAGGCTGACGTCGGAA
>CAMHJT010000091.1 GCA_946185495.1 uncultured Clostridiaceae bacterium
CCAATGTATTATGCAGAACCAATTGGAAGATAGGGCATACGCCGGTTTCTTTGTGCGGGCGGTCGCGTTTTCTTTGGACTTTGTGATTGCCGCGATTGTGGGCGGCATGCTGAAGGCGCCCTTTGCCACGGCCGCGGCGTTTGGCCTCGATGTCCTGAAGGAGAATTTTCTTTTTCAGTATTCCTTTGTGGATGTTATGGGATATCTGGGGCAGGCGGCTTATTTCGTGCTGATGACCTGGTTCAATCACGCCACCCTCGGCAAGATGCTGATGCGGCTGGAGGTTGTGACGGACGGGGGGGACTGGACTTTTATCAATGTGCTGTATCGGGAAACTGTGGGCAGGTTTTTGTCTTCACTCTTTCTGGTCGGATATCTGGTGGTGCTGGGGCAATCGAGAAAGCAGGGCTTTCACGACATGCTCTGCGATACCTTTGTGGTGTACAAGAATATGGCGCTGCGTGACAAGGCACCGGCGATAAAACCGGCTATAGCGGGGACACAGGATGCGCAATCAGCAGTTTATGCGCAGGCTGCGGAGCCGTCTGCAGAGGGGATACAGGATGCGCAATCAGCAGCTTATGCGCAGGACGCGGAGCCGTCTGCAGAGGGGACACAGGATACGCAATCAGCAGTTTATGCGCAGGCTGCGGAGTCGTCTGCTGAGATGTGGAACCGTGAGACTTCGGAGGAATTCATGGATGAACAGTCCGGGAAGCCGGCAGATGCCAAGGGCGGACAGGCTGAATAATCCGGTGGAATAAAAAATGATTATACTGTCAATCATAGTACTGAAGCGGTACACCTGAGGCGTTGGGAATGCCGGCTGCGAAGCCGGTGCCGGACGCCTTTTGGCTATGGAGGCATAGCAGGATCGGGGGCATTTTATGACAAAAAAAGTGAAGGCTGGCCTGCTGCTGCTGGTATGGGGGATCGCACTGCTGCAGACGGTGATAAACCTGCGGGAGCGGGGAAGCCTGCACATGCGCGGGGCGTTCCGGGAAAAACCGTACCGGGCAGAAAAGACGGTGGAGATGAGGGAAAAAGATATACGGAAATAATGGATGTGATTTGCCCCGGACGGGGCGTTTGCTGTAAATCATCAAAAAACGGATCGCGGGATCAGAAGGGGAACGGACATGAATATTCTGGTAGTAGAGGATGAAAAGGGACTCCGGGAGGCGCTTGTCAAGTCGCTGACGGATGAGGGATATATGGCGGAGGGAGCGGCGGACGGCCAGGACGGGCTTGACCTGATCCGCACCGGCGTCTATGACCTGGTGGTGCTTGACATCATGCTTCCGAAAAAGAACGGGCTGGAGGTGCTGTCGGCCATGCGCGCGGAGTCCTTTGACATGCCGGTGATCCTGCTGACTGCCAGGTCGCAGCTTCAGGACAAGATCGGCGGGATGGACAGGGGCGCGGACGACTATCTGACCAAGCCCTTTGAGATGGAGGAGCTGTTCGCGCGTATCCGCATGGTGTCCCGGCGGGTACATAAGGTGGCGGTGGACCACAATCTGCGGGTGGGGGATCTGGCGCTCAATGTGCAGAGCTATGAGCTGTCAAGCACGCAGAAGGGAAGGTCGGTCAAGCTGGGCGCGAAGGAGTTCCAGCTTCTGGAATATCTGATGCACAATCCGGGGATGGTGCTTTCAAGAGAGCAGATCACCGAGAAGGTGTGGGGCTTTGATTCGGAAGCGGAGTATAACAATGTGGACGTCTATATTTCATTTGTACGCAAGAAGCTGCAGTTTGTCGGCACAAAGATGAAGATCCAGTCTGTGCGCGGCGTAGGCTATAAGCTGCAGGAGGAGCAGTGACTCCGGAGGGAATCAGACATGACAGAAAGGCTTCGAAAAAAAATATTCTGGAGCATAGAATGCAGCACCCTGGCGGTGCTGTTCCTTATTCTGGCTTCATACAATGCTGTGCAGTATGCCAGGAACGAGCAGGAGGACTGGCATCTGCTTTTTATGGTGATGGACGCTTCCTTTCCATCGATGGACGCGTCTTCCGGGGAAGACAGAGATCATACGGACGATGGAGAGGAGACAGGAAAAGACGGAGCTGCCGCAGACGGCAGGGAGGCAGCGGGAAAAGACGGAGCTGCCGCGGACAGCAGGGAGGCAGCGGGAAAAGACGGAGCTGCCGCAGATGGCAGGGAGGCTTACGGAAAAGAAAATGATATTTCGGATGGGGGGCGCGATCTGGAAAAGGGGAAATGGTGGCGTTGGCTTTTTGAAATCGGAGAACCGGATAAAATCGGAGGGGATCGTCCGCCCAGGGAGGAGAACGGCATGAGGGACAAAGGAGACCGCAGAACCACGCAGATTGCCAGGGATCTTTTGTCAGGCAGGATCGGCCTGGCAGAGCTTGGCGCGGATGGCAGTGCGGAATCCGTCTCCGGTTTTTTGGAGGCGTATGAGGAGGCGGACCGGGAAGCGCTCATTGCCCGTATTTTGACCAAAAACAAGGAAAAAGGCAGGGCAGGGGGGATGAAATACCTGCGCAGGGCTTCCGATGCGGGCAGTTATGTTGTGATCCTGAACGCGGGATACCTGAATGAGGATGAGGTTTCGCTTCTGCTGTTTTCCATGCTGGGACTGGCGCTTGCCGGCGGGATTTTTGCCCTGATCGCCAGAAGGCTTGCGGCCTCTATCGTCAGGCCTGTGGAGGAGACCATGACCAGCAGAAAGCAGTTTATCGCCGACGCGAGCCATGAGCTGAAGACGCCGGTTGCTGTGATGATGGCTAATATCGCGGTTTTGGAAAAGGAGATCGGGCAGAATAAATGGATGGACTACATCAAGGAGGAGGGCAAGCGGATGAGCGACCTCACCAGCAGCCTGCTCCTTCTGTCAAAGCTGGATTATGAGCAGGAGGAAATCGGAACCGGACAGCGCGACAGCGTCTTTGACCTGTCAGACGCTGTGCTCGAAACCGCACTGCCCTTTGAGAGCGTCGCGTTTGAACTGGGAATCCGGTATGAGCTTGAAGCGGGGGAACAGATCAGCGCCAGGGGAAATTCCGAGGAGATCAAGCAGATTGTCGGCATTCTGACGGATAACGCGATCAAGCACGCGGAGCCTGAAGGGCGCGTGGAGCTTGTCGTGCAGAGAAAGGAACGCCGAAGCGGGAGAAAGACGGCGCGGTACGCGGCTGTCCGCGTAGCCAACACCGGAGAGGAGATACCGGCAGATGCGCTGCCGTATATCTTCGACCGGTTTTACAAGGCGGATACCGCAAGAGCTTACCGGGAGAACAGCTTCGGGCTCGGACTTGCGATCGCCAAATCCCTGGCAGAAAAAAACGGGGGAGAGATCGCCGTTCGCTCGGAGGACGGCGTGACAGAATTTACTCTGCTGCTGCGGGAAGCGGATAGCGCGTCACAGCTGGCACACGCCTACATCAGGTCTTCGTTATAGACGGCTCTTGCGCCTCCGATGAATTTCGGCCGCACTCTCGCGGCGGTGATATGTGCCTTTCCAATGGCGCCATGTGTAAGCCGTACAGGAACCGCAACCCTCTTTAAATGCATGCCGATCAAGGTGTCGCCGATATCCAGGCCGGCGTCGGCCCTGATCTCCTCGACGGCTGCAGGATTGTGGAAGGCTTGCCATGCGGTGGTCGCGAAGGAGCCGCCCGCCTTGGGCTGTGGAACGACATTGACGGGCTCAAGCAGGGGAACCGCCTCCTGCTCAATGATGATAGCGCGGTTTAAATGTTCGCAGCACTGCGCGGCGAGCCAGATGCCGTATTTTTGAGTGACGCTGTAAATGCCGGCAAAGACGGCCTTTGCTGCTTCCAGATTGGAATTGCTGCCGATGCGGTCTCCGCATACCTCTGAGGTGGAGCAGCCCACCACCAGGATCTGGCCCTTTTTCAGCCGGGCTTTTTCACATAATTCTTCTGTGAGCAGGGCTGCCTGCTCTGTTAATTCTTCGTACATGATATTTCCTTTCCAAAAGGCGTGGGTCTCGCACGCCGGTTTCATTTTTTGCTATGTTTTGCAGCTTCTTCTTTAAATATCGCAGCAGCTGCCCGCTGAAGGCGCAGGCAGCTGAGGGGTGTATGCCGTCATGCGGTTTTCTGGTAGATTCCGGTGGCCTCGCGGAAGATCGCGCACAGATGGTATCTCCAGCAAAGCAGCATTGCCAGGACGCCTCCGAGAATTGCCTGCGCAGCCTCATAGGGCAGGCTTAATACGGCGGTCTGGGGCGTGCCGTAGATAAAGCTTTTTCCGAGGAAATAGCCGGTTACCATGATCACAGCGCCAAGGGAAACGCCGATTCCGGACGCGAGCTTCGGATGATCCTTCAGAGTGTTGTGTGCGACAACTGAGATGACAACTGCCTGCAGGCCGTGTGTAACGAGGGATACGAACATGGGCGCCGGATAGAACAGCATGTCTCCCAGAAAGGAGCCGATCCCGCCCACTACAAACGCGTCAAAGGGGCATAGAAGGATCGCGGCCATGCAGATGATCGCGTCACAGAGGTAAAGATGCCCGCCTGGAACCGGTATGCCGAAGGAGGACATAATGATATTGAGCGCCATGAGAAGCGCGGTCGCTGTGATGCGGATGGTTGGAATTGCTTTTTGCCTGTTCATAGGGAATAACCTCCTTAAAAATTTCTGTCAGACGATTGTAGACTAATGTACTGTTTCGGACGGCTCCCGGCAGGATAGATCTTTTTTCTTGGCTAACGTTCCTAATGCCGGCGAAAAAACATCTATCCTGCTGGGAGCCTCAGTCTACATTTTGGGTTTCGTAATTACCCGTAAATTGTTGTCAGACAGTTTACTTTCGATGTGGAATAGTGTATTATAAATCTGACCATATAAAAATAACCAGAAAGGATATAAATGATATAACCAGATGAATTACAGAATTGACAGGACATCGCCGGAACCGGCGTATATGCAGTTATACAGGTATTTAAAAAATGATATTGCGGCGGGCATCTATCAAAGCGGGGCGAAGCTTCCCTCCAAGCGCGTCATCGCGGAGGAGACGGGGATCAGCGTGATCACGGTGGAGCATGCGGTCCGGCTGCTGGAGGAGGAGGGCTATGTGGAGTGCAGGCAGCGCAGCGGAACCGTGGTGCGCTATCTGGAGGAGGAGTTTCTGGGGAAAACGGGGAAGACGAATATCGAGCTGACAGAGCCGGCGCCGCAAAACCATCATGCGGGAACGTTTCCGTTTTCGGTTCTGGCAAAGACGATGCGGAGGGTGATGCTGGATTACGGGGAAAAGCTGCTGATCAAGTCGCCGAACCACGGGTGCCCGGAGCTTAGGAATGAGCTGTGCCTGTATCTGGCGAGGAGCCGGGGCATTTCAGTAAAGCCGTCCCAGGTGATCGTGGGCTCCGGAGCCGAGTACCTCTACGGCCTGATCGTCCAGATGTTAGGAACAGACCGGATCTACGCCCTTGAAAAGCCGTCCTACCATAAAATACAGGAGGTCTATCAGGCGATGGGCGCCACCTGTGATCTGTTAAAGCTTACGCAGGACGGGATCCCGGCGGAGGAGCTGGAGCGGACAAGGGCACAGATACTGCATGTGACGCCGTTTCACAGCTTTCCCAGCGGGGTGACGGCGGATATCTCCAAGAAGCGCGCTTATATAAAATGGGCCAGGGCGAGAAACGGGATCCTGATCGAGGACAACTACGATTCTGAGCTGACGGTGTCGCGCAAAATGGAGGAGTCGATGTACTCCATGGATCCGGAGGCGGACATCATTTATGTCAATACCTTTTCCAGGACGATCGCGCCTTCCATGCGAATCGGGTACATGCTGTTGCCGGACCGCATGGTGGATCTGTTTCATGAGAAGCTGGGCTTTTATTCCTGTACGGTTCCGATCTTTGACCAGTATGTGCTGGCCGGGCTTTTGCAAAGCGGGGATTTTGAGCGGCATGTGAACCGGGTGCGGCGGCAGAGGCGCATCCTGGAAAAATAGATTTGATAACGGAGCTGTCAAAAAATCGACAAGCTCCGCAATTTATGCGTATAAGCTTGTAGAAGAGCCCCTGTGATGGTATAATCGAATATATGGAGTTTGTACGGATGGATCGCGAGGGCGTGGACAGACAACTTTGCACTGCAAACACCTACAATCAATATTATAAGGAGGTAAAGAGTATGGATATGAAATTTTATATCTGTGAAAGCTGCGGGAATCTTGTTGCGAAGGTGAAGGACAGCGGCGCGCCGCTTACCTGCTGCGGGCAGAAGATGAAGGAGCTTCAGGCGGGTACGACGGATGCCGCAGTGGAGAAGCATGTGCCGGTGATCGAGGTAAACGGTACGATGGTCACAGTTACGGTGGGCGCAGTTGCGCATCCGATGGCGCCGGAGCATTATATTGAATGGATCGTGCTGTGCACGGACAAGGGCAATCAGCGCAAATGCTTAGAACCCGGGGACGAGCCGAAGGCATGCTTCGCGCTGTGTGAGGGCGAGAAGGTGGAGTGTGCTTACGCGTATTGCAACCTGCACGGCTTGTGGAAAGCAGAACTGGCGTAAGGCTTAGCGCCGGAAGGCAGGGACGCTGAAAGCGCCTGGTGTTTACGGCGCGGAGGAAATGCCCGGACAGTTTTGCGCCTTTAGCGGCGCGGGCTGCGCGGCGGGCAGAGCGGAAGCAGTGCGGGCTGCCCGCCGCGGTTTTTATATGGATGGAACAGGATAAGGCGGATGAACAGGAGGAAAAAGGATATGTCAAAATATGAGGGAACACAGACCGGAAAGAATCTGGAGGCTGCGTTTGCAGGGGAGTCCCAGGCGAGGAATAAGTACACCTACTTCGCGTCGAAGGCGAAGAAGGAAGGCTATGAGCAGATTGCCGCGATGTTCTTAAAGACTGCGGATAATGAAAAGGAACACGCGAAAATGTGGCTGAAGGAGCTTGAGGGGATCGGATCCACTGTGGACAACCTGAAGGCTGCGGCTGACGGCGAAAACCATGAATGGACGGATATGTATGAGGGTTTTGCCAGGACGGCCGAGGAGGAGGGATTCCCGGAGCTTGCGAAGAAATTCAGGCTTGTGGCGGCAATCGAAAAGCATCATGAGGAGAGATACCGCGCTCTGCTTAAAAATATTGAGACGGCTCAGGTCTTTGAGAAAAGCGAGGTGAAGATCTGGGAATGCCGTAACTGCGGACATATTGTGGTTGGGACAAAGGCTCCCGAGGTCTGCCCGGCCTGTGACCATCCGCAGAGCTTCTTTGAGATCAGCGCAGAAAATTATTGAGACGGCTGAGCGGTTTTCGGCGCGGGACGGTGCATTTTCAGGATAAAAAGAAGCCGGCCGGCGTGATTTCCGGCGGCGAAGATGCCAAAGAAGGATAAACTGGTTTATGTGGCGGACAGTCCGGCACGCTGTCCGCCGATGACAGAGCATAAGGGGAGATACGGTTATGATAAGGAAAAAGAATATACTGATGATCCTGCCGGCGGGGAAGGATCAGGTGGAATTCTGCAGCATGTTTACGAGGGATAATTATACGAGACTGGTAAACAGTGAGGAGGAGGGAGAGGCGTTTTTACAGCAGCACAGCGACATCGTTTCTGCTGTCGTGCTGGATATCCGGCTGGCCAGGGAGAGCGGATTCCGTTATGTGAAGGAGATGTGCGCGGATCCGCGCTTTGCGTCCATTCCCATCGTTGCGGTGTCACCGGACGCCCCGACGGAGGAGGATATGGTGTGCCTGGAGCTTGGCGTGACGGATCTGATCACGCCGCCCTGCCCGTGGCCCCTGCTCTCAAGGCGCATTTTCAACGCCATCCGTGCCAAGGATTCCGCTACTTATTATGAGATTGAGGATATGCTAGAGAAGCTGCCCTGCAACATTTTCCTGAAGGACACGGAAGGCAAATACATTTTCTCAACGCACTATTGGAGGCATATCAAGGTGGGAAAGGATCCGAACTGGACCATCCGCGGGAAGACGGATCTGGAGGTACGGCATGATCCGGAAAACGCAAGGAAGGCGTATGAGAGCGACCTTCGGATCGTGGAGACCGGAAAGGGAACGCATTATGTGATAGAGGAAAATGAGGACGGCATTCAGGAATTTCTGGAGCTTACCAAGGAGCCGGTGTTCGATGCGGACGGCAGGGTGAAGGGCGTGATCGGGCTGATCAATGATGTGACAGAGCTGGAATGCCTGAGGAGGCAGAGGGCTGCGGAAAAGGACGTTAAGTAAGTGGATCGGGATAATAACCGGCAGTGGGATTTCCGGGCGCGCTGCGCAGGAAAAGAACAGGATGTGATTCCTTCGAAAGCGAAAGGCGATTTCCGGGTGCGCTGCGCGGGCGAAAATGGAAAGGGTGAAAGACATGTCAAGGCATGTGGCAGTGATGGGCATATTTGTCGCGCTTGCCATGATCTTCAGTTATATAGAAGCGCTGATCCCCCTGAATTTCGGGATTCCCGGCGTGAAGGCCGGGCTGGCCAATCTGATCGTGGTGGCGGCGCTTTACAGGTTGAAGCCGTCGGAGGCGTTTCTGATTTCCATGGCAAGGATTTTGCTTACGGGGCTTTTGTTTGGAAGCGGCCTTTCCCTGTTATACAGCCTGTCCGGCGGCTTGTTTAGCTTTGCCGTGATGTATCTTTTGAAGCGGACGGGGATATGTTCCGTGACCGGCGTCAGCGTGGCGGGAGGCGTGGCTCACAACGCCGGACAGCTTCTTGCTGCTTATGCGGTACTGCGCAGCGGGAGCATCTGGTATTACGCTCCGGTGCTGACGGTTGCCGGAGTCCTGGCGGGAACGCTGATCGGTTTTTTGTCGGATCGCGTATTAAGGGCGGCAGACAAAACCTGTATTGCTGAGCCAGTTCCCGCAAAAACAGGCGAAAAATAGCATTTCCGGGAAAGGAACAGACATAAAGCTGCAAATGCCATATTATCAAAAAAATTTTAAAAAACCCCTTGACATTTTCAGGGGAATGCGATAATATATGTACTCGTAAAGGCAATGGCGTCTTGGAGATAACCTCCGAGGCGCTTTTTTTGCGTTTACGCACAGGGTGAGCATGTTATGCTCCGGCGATGCCGGATACCCCCGCTCTGTGCTTCGGGCAGGAGAGAAACACACGTCCCCTTTCCTGCCCGGCCGGAAAGCGCCGGTTCGGTGAGAACCGGTGTCTTGCAAGGGCAGGAGAGAACATATGAGCCTGCCCGATTTCAGAAGAAATATGAATGATGATAGAAGGAGGATATGGCAATGGAAAAACAAAATGTACCCGAACTGTTTGGCTCTTATGTATTTGATGACAGGGTGATGAGGGCAAGGCTCTCGGCAGAGGTATATAATTCCCTGCGCAAGACGATCGATGAAAATGTAAAGCTGAATGAGGATGTTGCCGAGGCGGTGGCTGCTGAGATGCGCGACTGGGCGGTGGAGCTTGGAGCGACACATTTTACGCACTGGTTCCAGCCGCTGACAGGCGTGACAGCGGAGAAGCATGACAGCTTCATCACGCCGTCGCCGGACGGAGGCGTGATCATGGAGTTCTCCGGCAAGGAGTTGATCAAGGGAGAGCCGGACGCTTCCTCCTTCCCGTCCGGAGGGTTAAGGGCTACTTTTGAGGCGAGGGGCTATACGGCGTGGGATCCAACCTCCTATGCGTTTATCAAGGATCACACCCTCTGCATCCCCACCGCGTTCTGCTCCTACTCGGGAGACGCGCTGGATAAGAAGACGCCGCTGCTTCGCTCCATGCAGGCTTTGAACCGTCAGGCCAAGAGGATCCTCAAGCTGTTCGGAAATGATGTCAAGTATGTGAGGACCAGCGTGGGACCGGAGCAGGAGTATTTCCTGATCGACAAGGAAATGTTTGAGAAACGGCCGGATCTGGTTTATACGGGAAGAACCCTGTTTGGCGCGATGCCGCCGAAGGGGCAGGAGCTTGACGACCACTATTTCGGTGTGATCAAGCCGAGAGTGACCTCCTTTATGGAGGATCTTAATCAGGAGCTGTGGAAGCTCGGCATTCTCGCAAAGACGGAGCACAACGAGGTGGCTCCGGCACAGCACGAGCTTGCGCCGATCTTTTCCACCACCAATGTGGCTACCGACAACAACCAGCTCACCATGGAGATCATGCAGAAGGTAGCAAGAAAGCATGGCATGGTATGCCTGCTGCACGAGAAGCCATTTGCGGGCGTAAATGGATCCGGCAAGCATAACAACTGGTCCATGGCGACCGACACGGGAGTCAACCTGCTCTCACCGGGCGAGACGCCTTATGAGAACGCGCAGTTTCTGCTGTTTTTGTGCGCGGTGATCCAGGCGGTGGATGATTATCAGGATCTGCTGCGGCTTTCCGTCGCAA
>CAMHJT010000092.1 GCA_946185495.1 uncultured Clostridiaceae bacterium
TTCCCGAGCTGCTGCCCCTCCGCTGCCGTTATACTGCCGGTCGGCATTCCTTCCGGCGCAGCCGCCTTCTGTATCGTAAACTGAAGTACCTTTGTTCCTGTATACGGCTGTTTGCCGGTCACGATCACAGTCGCCGCGCCTGCATTGATGTTGCCCGAATAGATGACATCATAATCCATCCCGGCATTGAGCGTCCTTCCGTTTCCTGTCACGATCACCTGCGGACGGATCTCCTGTCCATTGTACACATAGACAGCGCCTGTATCCGCGAGTGAAGCGCTGATCTCAACGCTGGCCTCCTGATTTCCCGTACCGCTGTTGTCTCCGGTATTGCCTGTACTGCCGCTGTTGTCTCCGGTATTGCCAGTACTTCCGCTGTTATCTCCCGTATTGCCTGTACTGCCGCTGTTGTCTCCCGTATTGCCTGTACTGCCGCTGTTATCTCCGGTATTGCCAGTATTTCCGCTATTGTCTCCAGAGCTGCTTTCCCCCGTATAGGTATAGGTGTAATTCTTTGTCGTCTGATCTCCTGTGGAGCTGACCGCGTTTACGGTCACAGTTATCTGCTCCCCGTTTTTCATGCCCTCTCCCACTGAGACCTGTACAGAAGAACCGCTGACCGGCACAGCGCTGCCGCCATTGATCTGATAGCTGGCTGTCTGCGCGTTAGCCAGAGTATATGTAATCTGCGTCGCCGCGCTGATATTGCCCGACTCCTGGGAAGCAGTAATCTCCGGAATCACCGGATCCTCATCATCCGTCTCGTCAGCAGCATTGGGATCCACGGTCTTGATCACCGTGCCGCTGGCGTCATAAAATCCATTCTTCTGTGCTTTAAGATCTCCTGTCTGGTTGCCGCCATCATTGAAGATGATATTTAAATCCTCTCCTCCCGGCCATTCCAGACCATAAATGCCCTGTGCTTCATCAAGCAACGTCATGGCTTTGCCCGGCCATGCCCCGACAGCAGGTGTCTCGCCCTTCCACATATAAGCGTTGACCGTCTTGCCCCAGCCCGCGGGCTTCTGGAAATACACAGCGTCCACATGCATGTTGGCACCGGAACCCTTGACCTTCACTGTAGCCGTCGCAGATATGCCGGAAGCGGAGGAAACCGTAATCGTAGCAGTTCCTTCCTTCATCGCGGTAACCTGTCCGTCCGCATCCACCTTAGCCACGGAATCATCGCTTGATTTCCATGAAAGTACCGCGTATTTGGGATCCGCGTCTGCCGGGCTCACCGTTGCGGTAAGCTTCACGCTCTTCCCCTGGTCAAGCTTCACAGATGTCTGGTCAAGCGCCACAGATGTCACCTTCACGCCCTTGGCCGCCACAGTTACCGCTGCCGTTGCAGTCAGTCCGTTCCCGGTCGTCGCCGTGATCGTCGCGCTGCCCTCCTTGCTGCCCGCTGTCACCTTACCACCGCTTACCTTCGCGACATCCGGATCGCTAGACTCCCACTTCATGCCTCTGGTTGAAGCATCTGCAGGCGTCAGCGCAGCGGTAAGCGTTACACTCTCTCCAAGATCCAGGCTGGCAGATGCCGGACTTAAGGTGATGCCTGTCGGATCCACCTTCTGCGCGGCGCCGCTGTTCAGATTACGGTCAATCACCCATGTCAGATCCAGAGCATCTGTTCCGCCTGACAGGTATTTACTCTTGCCATCGATCATGCCCGGTGCAGGCGTCTTGGCTGTATCCAGTACATAAACTCTTAGGTCACCCTTACCTGAACAGCCGGAGGTGCTGAGAGAACCACCAGACACGGTCTGTGTATCACCCGTAATGGCATCTGTATAGGTGCCGTTCGGGATGCCGGAGAACGTAGCGTCTCCGGAAACCGTGATCAGCGCGAAGCTGTCCGTATCCGCATCCGTATAGCGGCGCTTGAAGGACATCTCTCCGCTGCATCCCTCTGTGGAATACTGTCCTCTTCTCAATGCCGGAATCGCCGCACGCAGACGGTTCAGGCGCTGGATGTGCAGGGACAGGGGATGAGAAAGCGTATCCGCCATAGCGCCGGAGGCATTCTTATACCGTCCAAATCCCACAGGCTCCACACTGCCCTCGATATGATCGCCAAAGTACGCCCGGCCGCTGCCATCGAGCGCGATCGTAGGTCCCTTATCGATCGGTTCACCCTTTTTAAACTCTATCTCAGATCCATAATAAATACATGGAATTCCCCGGAAGGTAAACATCAGCGAGAGATTCTCTGCCCATTGCTCCTGCGGGCCCGCGTAGCGCTGATTCTCCGGCGCGTTATCCGGCGCGTAGTCATGGGAATCCACATACATTACATTGAAGGTTGCATCATTATAGTATTGATCCTTGCCTACAGCTACTCCATAAGCTTCCCGCGCGGAGTTAAAATTCCAGTGCATCGGAAAATCAATAACGCTCAATCCGGAATATTTACTGTAATCCGGCGTGTGATAGTCATTGCCATTCAGAAATGCGTTCGTGCTGGTCGGCTCGTCTCCCAAGCTCGTATGTGCCTCATACGCCTGCTTTACAGAAGCCTGGTTGGTTGCGATCGCCGCTTCCGTCTCACTGTCATCCCACGCGTAGGTCTCTGATTCCTTCCATGTATAGAACGGACAGGAAATCGCCGGAATATCACGATTCCATACGTCCCTCACTCTGGTACATACCTCGCCGAACATGAAGAAATTATTGTCTCCTGTTGTTCCATGGGTCTCATTATACGCCTGGTTTAACGGTGCCACCAAAGCGTTATTGTACACCAGCCTGTTGATATGCTTTACCGTATCCACACGGAAGGCGTCCACACCCATCTTGATATAGCTGCTGTACGCCTGCACCAGATAGTGGTACACCGCCGGATTCTCCGTATTCAGGTCGAGACAGTCGCCCGCGATATGCGTCACCTGCTCGTCATACGTCTCCCAGCTCTTGATGAAATTATTGTGATGATAGATATTATTCTTGTCATTCGCCGCATTCGTGAGTACATCCACTCGCGTCTCATACTGCTGCTGCGGCTTCATCGATTCATATCCGGCCGGAAGTCCCGTCGGGATCATGGAAGCCTCTGCATCCGACAGATCCGCGGAATAATTCTTCTCCGCAATCTTATACAGATTCTCCTCGCCCCAGTTGCCGGTATGGTTGAACACCACATCCTGCACGATCTTGATGCCCTTCTCATGCGCCGCATCGATCAGATCCTGATAGGTACAGTCTTTTGACTCATATCTGGGATCTACCTTGGAGAAATTGATCGCATGGTAGCCATGATAGTCATACCCGCTGCAGTTTTCCACCACCGGCGTGATCCAGATTGCTGTAAAACCCAGCGCCTTGATGTAATCAAGCTTCTCGATCAGGCCCTTGAAATCCCCCCTCCACGGCGGGTCTCCGGGGTTGTTCTGCTGTCCGTCCCAGCACTGCACATTGTTCGAGGAATCCCCGTCAAAGAACCTTGTCGTCATAAGGAAATAAATGGTCTCGTCGCGGAAATCATTCATGCTGCCGCCGGTGTTGTAAAACACATCACCGCTCTTGCTGTCCCTTCTCAACATAAGATCCTCGGATTGAAGTTCCTCCTGCACCGGCTCCGCTGCCTGCGCATGGAACGGGATACCGCTTCCGAAGGTTGTCACCCCCATCAGAAACGCGGTTAAAAAAGCAAGTGCCCTTTTTCTCATATGATCCATCCTTTCTTATACTGATATTATGATAAAGCTACTTAATTATAAACTAGCCTGTTTTCACAATAATGTCAATAGAAAAAAACACATTTCTATCACAGAAAAAGCGCACTTTTGATAATTTTGTATATAATATACATACCTTTTTATACAATTTATACAAGGATTTTTATCCATATTCTTTTGGTCATTGTAACTAATCCACCAACGCCCAAATCTTTATGCCTGCTTCAGGATTCTCACCTTCCGGATCATGCGTCCCTCCTGCTCCATCGCCTCGAATAAAAAACCCTGATATGAGATCCTGACCATCTCCTGATCCTCCGGCAGCCTTCCATATTCATACAGCATAAATCCATTGACCGTATCAATGTCCTCCTTCGGGAACTCCAGACCGAACAGATCCTCAAGCTCTTCCAACTTCGTGCTACCGTTGACAATATACCCGTCCTCATACGCCGCTTTGGTAATATCGTGCTTCTCCTCGTCATGCTCATCCAGGATATCCCCGACGATCACCTCTAAAATATCCTCCATGGTGACGATACCCTCCGTCTGACCGTATTCATCGATCACAATGGCCATGTGGTTCTTCGACGCCTGCATCTTGTTGAACAGCTTGCTGATCTTCTGCGTCGGATGAATGCAGAACGGACTGATGACAAACTCTCCCACCATCTGATCCGGATCCGACAGGTATGCCTTGACCGCGTCTTTGATATGTATGATCCCGACAATATTGTCGAGATCCTCCCCGTACACCGGATATCTGGAATACTGGTTTTCGATCATCATCTCCAGCGCCTCCCGCATATCCGTATTCTCCTCAATGCCGATGATCTCCTGCCTGGGTGTCATAACATCCCTTGCTTCCTTGTCACCAAATTCAAACACATTGGAGATCAGCTCCGCTTCATCCGGCTGAATCATGCCCTGTTCATGTCCCTCCTCAATAATGGAAAGAATCTCCTCTTCTACGGCATCTGCCGGTTCTTCACTGTTCTTCTTCCCGAACAAGGCCTTCCATCCGCCGCTACCGTTCATCTTTTATCCTCCTACACTAAATTGCCAGGCTGACCCGCAGCGCCCTGTTTACATTTCCCATAATCTCATCATCCAGGTGGCATACCTTTTCCCGCAGCCGTTTCTTATCGATCGTCCGCACCTGCTCCAGCAGAACGATGGAATCCTTCGAGATGCTGCACCGGTTTGCGGCCAGCTCCACGTGGGTCGGAATCTTCGCCTTATTCTGCCTGCTGGTGATCGCTGCACAGATCACAGTCGAGCTGTAACGGTTGCCCGCCTCATTCTGAATGATCAGCACCGGCCTGACACCGCCCTGCTCCGACCCAACGACAGGCCTTAAATCCGCGTAATAAATGTCTCCTCTTGTCACAAACAATGGTATCACTCTCCAACATCACACATTCCCGACAGGCCGGAATCCGGTTTTATGTAATGCTTCCGCTCCAGCCTCAAAAGAACCTGCCTGACGGCCGCTCTCTCTCTATCAGGTACTTTAAGTATTACCATATTATTCTGCAGCTATACCTATCTGTGACAAAATAGCAGCCGCATTGTATTCCAGATCATGCCATACCTGGTGCGCGCCAGCAAAAAAGTACCAGCGCCTGTGCCGGTTCTGTCAAAAAACGCCAGTGTCTGTGCCGGTTCTGCAAAAAAACGCCGGTGTACGAACCGCGCCGGTCAGTCAAGCAGGTAATTTCTGACCGAAACCGCCTTTCCATCCCGGAAAAAGATCCGCGGCACCCTGCGGTTGACGTCGCAGACAAATTCATAATTAAAGCTTGCGGACATCCCGGAAAGCTCTTCAACCGTCAGACTGTTCTCTCCCTGCGTCCCGACAAGCACTACTTCATCTCCGACACGGACATCCGGAATATGCGTGACATCAATCATCGTCTGATCCATGCACACCCTTCCCGTGATGGGCGCGTACTGTCCATGCACCAGCATCCTTCCCTGATTGGACAGGGCTCTCGGATAACCGTCGGCGTATCCCACGCCCACTGTCGCAATGCGCTTGTCCTCCTTCACCTCATAGGTTCCGCCATACCCGATCGTCTCCCCTGCGGGCACGGTCTTCACATGCATCACATGTGACTTTAATTGCATTGCCGGATACAGCCTGCACCGCTCCTTGTCCATCTCCTCCGAGGGATACAGCCCATAGGTGGAAATGCCGGACCGTACCATGTCAAAACGGTCATTCGGCATCTCCATGATCCCCGCACTGTTTGAAATATGCCGGAGCTTAAACGACACGCCCTCCTGCTCAAGAAGCCCGGTCATGCGGGTATAGGCTTCAAGCTGCTTCATAGCCGAGGCCTTGTCAGCAGCGTCCGCCTTAAAATAATGGGTAAAAATCCCCTCCGCGTCAAGCTCCGGAATCCGGGCGATCCGCACGATATCGCTGACGCTCTCCTTGCAGCAGCGAAAACCGATCCTGTTCATTCCCGTATCCAGCTTCACATGAAGCTTCGCTCGTTTTCCCTGCCGCTTCGCCGCGGCAGCAAGCGCCTCCGCCTGCTCCAACGTAAAAATAGCCTGCGTCACATCATACCGCACCAGCTCCTCATACTGGCTTTCATCTGTCACGCCCAGAATCAATATCGGCTTTCCCACGCCTGCCCTCCGAAGCTCTACCGCCTCATCCAGACAGGCAACGCCATAATAATCCGCCAGATCATCTAGCGCCTCCGCGACCTCAACGGCGCCATGCCCATAGGCATTGGCCTTGATCACAGCCAGCAGCTTTTTTCCATCCGGAATCTTTGATCTCATTGTCCTGATATTGGTTCGTATGGCATCCAGGTCTATGTCTGCCTCGATCCTGTAATACTTATCCATGTTTCCACCACCATATATTAATTATGTTCTCTTATCTGTTCTTTTTCCATTCCCTGTCACCGAACAGCCTTCAATACTTCCCCGATACATGAAATGATATCCGAAGCAAGCAGCGCGTAGCTACCCTTCTCCTCCGCCGCCTTATCGCCCGCAAGGCAATGCACATAGGTTCCGATCCTGGAGGCGTCAGCCAGGGACAGCCCCTGCGCGATCATTCCGGCAATGATGCCGGAAAGCACATCACCGGAACCGCCTGTCGACATTCCGTTATTGCCCCCCAGATTCACGATAACCTCATCGCCGCCATCCGTTACGATCGTTCTGGCATCCTTCAGCACCAGCGTCACAGCCATCTTTCTGGCAAATTTTCTGGCAATTTCAAACCTGTCCTCCTGGATTTCCGGAATCGTGCGCTTCAATAACCTGCTCATCTCCTTCATATGCGGCGTGATCACCATCCGGACCGCAGAGGTATTCATCAGCTCCATATTGTCCGACAGGATATTCAGGGCGTCCGCGTCCACCACCAGCGGTATCTCCGCGTTCATCAGCAATTCATACAGCATGCGCTCGGAGGTCGTGTCCACGCCCAGCCCCGGTCCCACGACAATCACTGACGCCCACAGCATCGCGTCCTCGATACAGGCCAGGGCGCCCTCGTAATCATCATAGGTCTTCATGATCGCTTCCGGAAGCTGGGACTGCAGAATCACCCGGTTACTCTCATGCGTATAGATCTTCACCAGTCCCGCCCCTGTTGTATAAGCGGCCTTCGCGCACAAAAACGCCGCACCGGACATATTTTTGCTGCCGGCGATCACCGCAACCTTGCCATAGGATCCCTTGTTGGAATTGATATAGCGCAAGGGAAGCCGGCGCAGATCCGACCTGTCATAGGCCGCCGCCTTGGGCGAAACGTGTTGTACCGCTTCTTCCGGAAATCCGATATTCCGGCAGATCACCTTCCCGCTGTAGGACGGACCGTCAAAGAAAAACATCCCGAGCTTCTTCATGCCGAAGGTGATCGTATAATCAGCCCTGAAAGCTGTTCCCAGAATCTTGCCGGTCGTGGCGTCAATTCCTGAGGGAATATCGATGGCAACCTTGATCCCCGACATCCGGTTCAACGTCTCGATCGCCCTCTTCTGCGCGCCTTCAATCGCCCTCGACAGTCCGATTCCAAATATGCCGTCCACAATGACCTTGTATTCCCGCCCGGGCACGCCATGGTCGATATGCACGCCAAGTCTCTGAAGGAGCGTAAGCTGCATATGAAACAGCGCGGAGGATTTTGGCAGGCCTTCCAGATAACTGACATCAACCTTATATCCACGCTCTAACAGGATCCTGGCCGCAGCAAGCGCGTCTCCGCCGTTATTTCCTCCCTCCGCTACCACCAGCACCCGTTCTCTTTCCGGATTCAGCCGTTCCACAAGCGCCACGATCTCCAGCGCGGCCCGCTCCATCAGAACCGCGGCAGGTATTCCGATCTGCTCGATCGTATACCTGTCAATGTCCTGCATTTCCTTTTTAGTCGTAATATATTCCACTTATCTCTTCCTTCCTCTGCTTTCAGGACAGCCTCCATAGCTGTTCCTGCGGAACCTCTTCTAGCTGAAATACTCCACGCCAGACTCAAAGATCAACTGATTCTGGTCTCCAAAAATATTGACCGCAACGGATGTATCCTGCCTCTCTGAATGTGCCATCTTGCCCAGGATCCTTCCATCCGGACTGGTGATTCCCTCTATCGCGGCATAGGATCCATTTACATTGTAGTCCTCATCCATTGTGGGATGTCCCTGTGCGTCCACATACTGCGTCGCCACCTGTCCTTGCTCAAACAGCCTCTGAAGCCACTGCTCATCAGCGACAAACCGTCCCTCCCCATGGGAAACCGGAACTGTATAGACCCCTCCCAGGACAGCCTTGGCAAGCCACGGGCTCTTATTCGTCACTACCTTGGTGTAAACCATCTTCGACTGGTGCCTGCCGATGCTGTTCATGGTCAGTGTCGGAGAATCCTCCTTCTGCGATGTGATCTTTCCATAAGGCAGAAGACCCAGCTTGAGCAGCGCCTGAAATCCATTGCAGATTCCAAGCATCAGGCCGTCCCTCTCATTCAGCAGCCTGCTGATCGCATCCTTCAGCTTCGCGTTGCGGAAAGCTGTCGCAAAGAATTTTGCCGAACCCTCCGGCTCATCCCCTGCAGAAAAACCTCCGGGGAACATTACAATCTGCGACCTGTCGATGGCTTTCTCAAACGCATCCACAGAATCCAGGATATCCTGTGCGGTCAGGTTCCGGAATACGATGGTGTCCACCGAAGCTCCGGCGCGTTCAAATGCCCTCATGGAATCATACTCGCAGTTAGTACCCGGAAATACAGGGATAAACACATGTGGCTTTGCCACCTTATGCCTGCAGACATAAATTTCCTTCGTATCGTACAGCTGATCCGGCACGCCCTTGTTCTCCACTCCGGAACCTGTAGGAAATACCTTCTCAAGCGGTGCCTTCCACGCGGCAAGGGCTTCCTCCATGGTAAGCTCTACACCCTGGCAGCGAAGCACCGGCTCCTCCAGCGTATGGCCGATGACCTGTCCCTGCGCCTTCAGCGAAGCAACCGCTTCCTCCGGCACCTCGCAGAGAATCGCACCGTACGCCTTCTCTGTCCATCCGGTCTGCTCCGGAGCCTGTTCCAAAGAAACTCCGATGCCATTTCCAAATCCCATCTTGGCTGCAGCCTCTAAAATACCGCCGCATCCAACTGCGTAAGCGGAGAGAATCCTTCCTGCCCGCATATCCTCTAAAAGATCCTGATAAGCTTTCTTGAGCCCCTCATAGTCCGGAAGCTCATAGGAATCCCTCTTCACATTCACCAGCACCAGCGCGCTTCCTGCCTGCTTCAGCTCGTCTGTGATCACATCCTGCGCCTTCGCCACATCCACGGCAAAGGAGCAGAGTGTCGGAGGCACGTCAATCTCATTGAACGAGCCGGACATGGAATCCTTGCCGCCGATAGAAGCAAGGCCAAAGCCAAGCTGTGCCGCATAAGCGCCAAGCAGCGCCGCCATCGGCTCTCCCCAGCGTTCCGGGCTGCTTCCAAGCCGCTTGAAATACTCCTGGAAGGTAAAATAAATATTCCTGTAATCACCGCCCGCAGCCACGATCTTGGCAACCGAATGCACGACAGCGTAAACCGCGCCATGATAAGGCGACCAGGAAAGCAGCCACGGATCCAGGCCATACGACATCATTGTAACGGTATCGCTGCTGCCTTTAAGAAGCGGCAGCTTCGCCACCATGGTCTGCGATGGTGTGAGCTGGTATTTTCCTCCGTACGGCATGACGACTGTTCCAGTGCCGATGGAGCTGTCAAACATCTCCACAAGCCCCTTCTGGGAGCAGACATTGAGATCCTGCAGCACGCGGATCCATTCCGCCTTCTGATCCTGCTCCGCCTGACCGGCGTGGAACGGATCTGTCCCCTCTGCCGGAACCCTGACAACCACGTTGCTCTCCTGATGCGCCCCGTTGGTATCAATAAAGCTCCTGGCAATATTGACAATCTCCTTCCCTCTCCAGAGCATCACCAGCCTCGGGCTCTCCGTCACCTCTGCCACTGCCACAGCCTCCAGGTTCTCCTCCTCACAGAAATGGAGCATCTTATCCACATCCTGCCTGTCGACCACAACAGCCATGCGTTCCTGCGACTCGGAGATCGCGATCTCTGTTCCGTCAAGGCCGGCGTATTTCTTCGGCACCTTGTCGAGATCGATCCTCAGGCCGTCCGCGAGCT
>CAMHJT010000093.1 GCA_946185495.1 uncultured Clostridiaceae bacterium
AGAAGGTGGCGGCGCTGATCGCCATGGGCTATCCGGACCAGGAATGCCAGGCTCCGAAGCGCAAGGCTGTTGAGGAGCTGCTGCGCTATATCTGAGAGAAATCGCCACAAAAAACAGAACCAGCCTCCCGCAGGGGACCGGTTCTGTTTTTCACGCATATACTTCTGACTGCCGGCAGTTTTTTCGCTTTCCAGCCCGGAACGCCTCACAACGCCTCCCACTGAAGGATTGACAAAATACTCCCGAATACCGGCTCGTTGCCCGTCACCACAAGGGCAACCGACTTCTTAGCCCTGCTTAATCCGTGAAACAGGGCTCGCACCCGACTGTCCTTGTCCTTCCCGGCAAAATGCCGCAGAAATCCCTCCTCGTCATAGAAAAAATCCCTGTCCAGTTCCATGGCCACCCTCTCATATTCCCGGCAGCCGGTCTCATCGTCACCCGTAATGAAGACATATCCCTCCCGCTGAAAAATGGAAAGCAGACAGTCCGCCTCAGCCCGGTCTGCGGCATACGCCAGGGAAACAGAGGGAAATTCCCGCCTGTAATGCCCGTTTCTCAGACACATTACACAGCTGATGAAATAAGAGAGCTCGCTGTTCAGCCGGATCCGGTTGGTCAGCCGGTAGCTTTTAAAGCCGTCACAGGCCGCGATCCGTTCCATGCCCCGACAGTCCCGCTCTCTTGGCGAGACAGCGTCCTCCCTGTCATAGGACAGGACCACCGGCACCCTCCAAAAATCGGCCAACGCAAGCAGCTTCTCCGCCGCCTCCCGGCTGATCCTGTGCCCCTCATCCACGAGGATCGCGGAATACGCCGCATGAAGAGGCAGCCCCTCCAGCGCCTCCCCGTCATAAAAATCCACCCGTTTCAGCCGCGCATTAAGCTGTCCAAGCTCCTCCGCCCTCGGCCCGAAATGCAGCAGGCACACCGTCTTTCCCACCGACAGCTCCATGGCGATATCATATAACAGGATGGTCTTGCCCGTCCCCGGCAGTCCCGTAAATCCCTGCACCGGCAGTATACCCTCCTCCTGCCCCTCCCGGATCCGCTTCAGGATATGCTTTTTGATATCCCGCTGCTGTGACGTCAGAAAATACTCGCCCCGCAGGAACCTCCCCGGATCCGTCAGCGGCGAGAT
The DNA here is from genome assembly GCA_946185495.1 of uncultured Clostridiaceae bacterium. GTDB lineage: Bacteria > Bacillota > Clostridia > Lachnospirales > Lachnospiraceae > CAG-590. Next base: position 1,142 of record CAMHJT010000093.1, read on the forward strand.
CAGGTAGCTGTCCATCCGAAACAGTGCCTCCAGGTCTCCCTCATAGCAATCCTTCTGGCTGTCAAGCGCCCGGACGAGGACCTCCCAGTCCGTGTCCACGATCCGCCCCTTGCCGCTCAGGCGTACCAGCCGGTCTGACTCGCTGACATAGGTAAAAAAATGCATGTCACGCCTCAGCGTGGCCAGATAATAGCGGTTTTGCAGAAGCTGCCTGCGGATCGCCTCGTCCGTCACATGCCCGCTCTTTAACTCAATATTGACCACACTGTCCCCGCTTACCCGGAGCAGGTCGAACTCCTTGCCAAGCTTTGGCAGCACAAAGGAATAGTAAAACTTGAGGGCGCAGGCCCCCTCCATCACCTCACGCAGCTTTCCGGAAAAAGTCTTAAGCCCCTCGATCTCCCACCGGCGGATCTTCAGAAAATGCTCCCGCCCGGAGAGCTGCCGTTCCATGCGCCCCAAAAACGCAGGATCCTTCACCCTGGTAAGGGCGTAAATATTGACCGGTTTCATCAGAGTGCGGCAATGATCAGAACCAACACCACAACTACGCAGACGCCGATCACAATTTTCCCGGTAGTTGACTGTAAAAACCCTTCCTCGGAACTGGGATTTTTGCTGGCCTCCATGGCTGCCATCACCTGCTCTGAGGTCATGACCACGGTCTCGTCCCCCGGCCCTGCCTCGTCCGCTCCCGCACCGATATCAAAAAGCTGCTCCGCACCGGAAGAAGAACTATTTTGTCCCCCCTGCTGCACGCTGCCGAAAGGCGTTCTTCCCGGAGCACCGGAACCTCTGCTTCCGGAGGCTGTCCTGCCTGCGCTTGCGGCCATCGCCGCCTCCATCTGCTTCGGCGAAAGTGCAACCGTCTTTTCACCCCATTCATCATCCGTGTCGTCCAGCGCCCCGCCTAACAGATCCTCATCCATATCCCCGCTTTCATCCACATTCCAGCCGCATTTCGGGCATGCCTTCTGTGCCCCGTTCCATTCATATCCGCATTTCTGACAATAATTCATATTCAATTCTCCTTCCTATATTCGATTGGCGGTTGCGAAGCAATGTGCTTTTTCCATCGCCTTTATGCATTTTGAGTTCCGAAATTACCTAATATATTCAACGGCTGCGATGCTCGATCCTTTGTAACTACTCAGCAGATGCTGAGCAGTTGTAATCCTTTCTCTATCGCTGTCCGGTTCTTCAGGACATCCCCGCAAACTTCTCCACATAGTATTCCGGCCTGCTGCTAAGCAGCCCGTAGGCTTCCTTCATGCCGGTGCCAAAAAATGCCTCCGCATGCTCCGGGCTTCCGGAAAACGCCAGTCTTCCGACACCCTCCACCTTGGTCAACAGGATCACCTGGTCAAACAGGGAGATGTCTGACACATCATGAATGATCACAAAGATCATTTTATTCTCATTGTGGGCCAGTTCCCGCAGTATCTCAAACAGCTCCGTCTTCATCTGCGGATCCAGTCCCGCGTCCGGCTCGTCCAGGCACAGCATCTGCCGGTCCAGTACCAGCTCTACGCCGATATTCACTCTCTTCTGCTCGCCGCCGCTGCACTTGCTGATCCTGTTGTCCTGCACCGCCTCCAGCCTGAGCTTGCGCAGGGTATCCGCCACCCGCTGTTCCTGTTCCTGCTTCGTGGTGTCTGCCGGCAGGTATTTTTTCGCCGCAAATTCCAGCTCCTTCCTGACCGTCAGCACCGGATTGATCACATTGCCCTGGGGAACGCTTCCGATCCGGTATTTCACCTGCTCATAGTTTTTCAGGAGGTCTATGCCGTCAAAGCATATGCTGCCCTCCACGCCCTTGGTATCCATGCCGTTCATGCAGTTCATCAGGGTGGTCTTGCCCGCGCCCGATGTACCGAGCACCGCCACCAGGCTTCCCGCGGAAACCTGCAGCTTCACTCCCCGCAGCAGCTCCCTTACGCCGCTGCCCACAGGAACCTTCCTGGTATGGATGTCCACCTGCAGCAGCAGACTTTCCCGCTGCCCTTTTTCTCCGGCCTGCCGCTTTATCTCGTCCCCGACCTGCTGCGATCCCGGCACGCGGCCGGGCTGGCTCCGGTAATACAGCGTCCTTCCAGCGTACACCAAAGGCTGTCCATCCATCAAAATGACATCCCGATCCTTCAGCAGGACGCCATTCCCGACATCGCGGCAGTTCACCTGCACCCTTCCATTCCCCACGATGTCCTGAAGCTCATATTCCAGTGCTCCCGCCGCCAGTTCTCCATCCGCGGACGCAACACAGGTCCTGTCCTCATCACAAAAAAGCCTCGCGTAGGGGATCTCCTCCTGTAGGAACGGAAGCTCCAGCCCGCCGGCACCTGCTCCGCCGACCTGCAGCTCAGGTTCCTCCAGCCTGTGGCTTAGCCAGTCCTCCTGTCCTGTCCCCTGTGAAAACAGCAGCCACACCCGCCGTTCATCCGGCTGCAGGAGGTCGCCCCCGTCAATCTCCATCAGATCCCCGCCGCACAGCCTCTGGGGCTGCGAGGTCTCCTTATAATGATTGTCAATGCGCACCCCGTTCAGATAGGTGCCGTTGGCGCTTCCCTTATCCAGATAGTACCAGTTGCCCGACATGCAGACCAGCACGCCGTGCTCCCTGCCCGCGATGGGGGAAGCCAGCGGTATGTCCGGACTGTTGGTCTCCGTCTTCCTGCCCAGCGTCCAATGATTGGCCTCCTCCAATGAAACCTCCGACACCCGTCCCTGCTCCAGGATCGTCAGCCTGGCCTTGACAGGTGATCCGATATATAATTTCGTGTCCATGCAACACCCCTCATCTTCCTATCTCGTGTCCTTCGACACCCCGTGCAGAACGAGATTGCCGACCACCAGAAACATAACGGCAAACCCCGCCATGATCCCCCATACCTCAAGCAAATGCTGCGACTCATGCAGGAACATGTCCTCCGCCTCATGGGGCACCGGAAATCCCGCAAGCTCCAGCCTCATGGACATGCCGTTCAGGTCGCTGGTGCTCCCCATCGCCTCCATCCCCCACCGGCTCAGCATGGCATAGGAGAGCTTCTCCGCATTGCCGCTCATGGGAAATAAAATGCCGGAGAAAATGAGCTGCACGATCAGGATATAAGGCGCAAGCACATTCGCCGTCTCCTCCTTCTTCACAAGACAGGAGATCATAAGCCCCATCATGTCAGCCGCGGCCATCAGAAGGAACAGGCTGACATAGTATTCGCAAAGCGCGTGCCCCCAGAAAACGCCCTCCTCCGGCAGATCGTTGCCGTGACACAGCTTCACGCCTGCCACGCCTGTGAGCAGGATCCCGCTCTGCACCAGGCACAGCAGAAGCTGAAGCACCGCCCGCGAAAGCGTGTAGCAGCGGAAACGCATGCCGGACGCATAGCCTCGCCTGACAATCTCCCGCTCCCGCACCACCGTGGAAATCGAATTGAACAGGCCGCCCCAGATCGCGGAGCTCACCAGCACAAAGGAGCCCGATTTCGTCCCCTCATAGTCCACAAACATATTCTCTCCCGCGATCCACACCACAATGGCGGCCGCGATCACCGGAAAACAGAGGGAAACCAGCATATTCTTTTTGTCACTTTTCATGATCTCCGCGTACTCAACCGTACACACCCACCACTCCCGGAGGGCGGAGATCCGCTTTTGTGTCTCATTTTGCCGCATAACTGTTTGTTTCACCCGCCGTTTCTTCCTGTCAATACAGGATCTTTAAGGTCTTCCATTTTCCATAATAGGTCTTTTTCCCGACTTTTTTATACGCCCTGATCTTCACATAAAAGCGACGGGACTTCATCTTCCTGATCTCGTCATAGGACTTGACATCGCAGGACGTGGCGGAGCCCGAAACCTTTTTCACGGTGTGCTGCTTGCTGGAAAAAGATTTCGTTGAACTCCAGACCTCATATCCGGTCACATCCGATTGCTTTTTCCATCTCATAATAAGCATTCGGCGGGCATCCATATCACTCTTCTTCCCGATCTCAAATCCTTTGACCTTTCCCGGAACCACTTTGACCGTCACCGTCTTCTTCGCAGCCGCATAGGCTGCTGTCTGCGGCACGCTGATGGTGATCTTTGCCTCGCCGATTCCCTTGATCTTGACCTTTCCCTTGGCGGAGACAACCGCTACCTTGGTGTTGCTGCTCTTGTAGGTGAGGGTTCCGTCGCTGCTGCATGCTGCCTTCAGGGAAAATTCCTTGGCGCCGTATTCCTTCTCAACAGATTTCGCACGGATGACAGCCTCTTTTTTCAGCCGCTGTGCCTGTGTAGACGGTGCGGTATTCTGTCCTGTTGGCACGGACGGCATCGGCTGAGTGACCTGCTCCGTCGTTGCAGGGGAAGCGGGCTTAGTGCCCTGCTGCGTCAATGCGGACGGCACCGGCTGTGTACCCTGCTGCGTCGATGCGGACGGCACCGACTGAGTACCCTGCTGCGTCGATGCGGACGGCACCGGCTGTGTACTCTGCTGCGTCGATGCGGACGACACCGGCCGGGTACCCTGCTCTGTCGTTGCCGGGGAAGCTGGCTGCTCCGTTGTCCGACCTTCCTGTCCGGACGGTGTTTCTGTCGCCGCGGACGATGTCGGCTGCTCTGTTGCCCCGGATGGAACTGCCTGCTCTGTTGTCGCACCTGCCTTTGCTGTAACATCTTCCGTCGTGGCTTTTTCTGTTCCGCCTGCCTCTGCTGTTTCCTCCGTCATGGCTTCTTCAAACTCACCGGTCTCTGTTGTTTCTTCTGTCGTGGCTTCTTCAAACTCACCGGACTCTTCTACTTCTTCCGTCGTGGCTTCCTCAAGCTCACCGGTCTCTGCCGCTTCTTCCGTCGTGGCTTCTTCAGGATCATCTGCCTCTGCTGCTTCTTCCGTCGTGCCCTCTTCAACCTCTCCTGTCTCGGTTTCTTCCTCCGTCGTGGCTGCTTCTACCGTCCCCTCTTCCGTTACCTGCTCTGTTGTTGCTTCCTCGGTCGTGTTTTCCGCCTCTTCCACATAATCTACCGTGTATTCTTGCTCCTTTGCCCATTCGTCTGCGTAGGAATCCCGTATCACCGAAATCTTTTCCAGTTCGGTACAGCCGGAAAAGGCATCCTCCGCGATACTGCTCACGCTCTCCGGGATCGTGATCTCACTAACGCTGGTGCAGCCTGAAAACGCCATCTCCCCGATCACTGTCACGCCATCGAAAAGCCGGATATCCGCAAGGCCGCTGCAGCCTGAAAACGCACTCCACCCTATGCTCGTCACGCTGTCGGGAATCTCTATGCTCGTCAAACCGCTGCAGCCATAAAACACACCATCCCCTATGCTCGTCACGCTGCTGGGAATCTCAACACCTGTCAGGCTGCCGCAAAAAACAAATGCAGCATACCCTATACTCGTTACTTCCTTTCCTTCAATCTCCTCCGGTATCTCTACCTATCCGCTAAAACCTGTATAATCGCTGATCTCTACCTCCTGTTCCTCATTGATCAGCTCATACACAAAATCCCCATAGGTCTCCGCCACTGCCTGTCCTCCAGCCAGCCCGATGCCGCAAAGCACCGCCGCCAATATCGCAAATCGTAAGATCCTGCCCTTTTCATCCGTTCATCCCTGTGATTATTCTCATAAAAGCTCAGTTATAGGTATTGTACCACACTTTTGCAGATTTGTGGAAAATTTATGCAGAGAATGTAAAAGAATATTTTTTCGTCCAAATTTCCCAGTAAACGATCACAATTTGTACCATTTTGAGGCAAGTGTTATCCTCATGATTCAATCATCCAAGTGCTGCCATCAGGATCTGCCGTTCAGCCCGGCATCTTCCTTTCGGCAACTCCGCGATACAGCAACAGGACCGGCAGCCTGTTCTCCCGGCTGCCGGTCCTGTTGTCCCGCTCTTGTTACTCTTCAAATATTTACTCACTCATAGTTCGCCGTCTGCGGCGCGTTGATGGTGATCTTCGCCTCGCCGATTCCCTTGATCTCGACCTTTCCCTTGGCGGAGACAACCGCCACCTTCTTATTGCTGCTCTTGTAGGTGAGTTTTCCGTCGCTGCCGCATTTTGCCTTCAGGGAAAATTCCTTGGCGCCGTATTCCTTCTCAACAGATTTCGCAGTGATGACAGCCTTCTTTCTCGGCTGCGGTGCCTGTGTGGACGGCGCGGCATTCTGCTCTGTGGCCGCGGACGGAACCGGCTGGGTGCCCTGCTCCGTCGTTGCGGACGGAACCGGCTGGGTGCCCTGCTCTGTCGTTACAGAAGAAGCAGGCCGGCTATCCTGCTCTGTTGTCCCGGCCGGAGCCGGCTGAGTGCCCTGCTCCGTCGTTGCGGACGGAACCGGCTGCTCCGTTGTCCGGCCTTCCTGTCCGGACGGCGTTTCTGTCGCCCCGGACGATGTCGGCTCCTCTGTCGCCCCGGACGGGGCAGCCTGCTCTGTCGTTGCCTCCTCAGCCGCCACTTCCGTTGCCTGCTCTGTTGTTGCCGCCCCAGTCGATTTCTCTGTCGTCTGTTCCGGTTCTCCCACATAAGCCACCGTATAGCCATGCCCCTTCGCCCATCCGTCGGCATAGGAATCCCACTTCACCGATACCTTTTTCAGCCCGGTACAGCCGGAAAAGGCATCCTCCCCGATGCTGGTCACACTCTCTGGAATCGCAATCTCACCGAGACCGCTGCAGCCATAAAACGCCCTTTCCCCGATGGATGTCACGCTGGACGGAATCGTGACGGAAGCCAGGCCGGCACAGCCATAAAACGCATTCTTTCCTATGGATGCAGCCGATGACGGAAGAGTAACGCCTGTGATTTCCGTATGATTCTTAAATACATTTTCTCCGATATCCATGACAGGTGCATTTTCAAATCCATCTGGTATCGTCACCTTCGAAGCGGTGCCGGAATATCCGATGATTTCTATCTCTGCTGCGGAGATACTGAAACTCAAATTCGTTTTGGGCATACCTGGTTTTCAGATATTTCACAGGCAATCCATTCTCTTTCACCCAGCGTAACTACTCAGCAGGTCTGCGCATTTACTGCGCGGACCGTACCAAAATAGTATATTTTGCCGTGCAGCGGGTGAATTAGGATGCGCCAGCTTCACCCACTGCGTAACTGCTCAGCACCTGCTGAGTAGTTACATTCTACTTAATATTCACCCTCGAACTCCACTTGCCATAATAGGTTTTCTTGCCAACTTTCTTGAATGCGCGTATCTTCATATATCCTTCAAATGATGTACGATACGATTCTCCCTTTGATGAACTATATGATTTTTGAGAGACCATTCTTATCTGTTTAATACCTTTATACTTCTTCTCCCCGACGAAATACAATTCATATCCGTCTACAGATTTCACCTTATCCCATTTACAAACCAGATAATCCTTCCCACCCCGATTCACAATTTTTGTCGACCGCATTTTCACTCTCTTTGGAACTGCTTTGACCGTCACCGCCTTCTTCGCAGTCTTATAGCGCACCGTCTGCGGCACGCTGATGGTAATCTTCGCCTCGCCGATTCCCTTGATCTTGACCTTTCCCTTGGCGGAGACAACCGCCACCTTCCTGTTGCTGCTCTTGTAGGTGAGTTTTCCGTCGCTATTGCATTTTGCCTTCAAGGAAAATGCCTTGGCGCCGTATTCCTTCTCAACAGATTTCGCGCTGATGACTGCCTTCTTTCTCGGCTGCGGTGTCTGTGTGGACGGTGCGGCATTTTGCTCTGTTGTCACGGACGGAACCGGCTGGGTGCCCTGCTCTGTCGTTGCGGATGGAATCGGCTGAGTACCCTGCTCTGTCGTTGCCGGAGAAACTGACCAGGTGTCCTGCTCTGTTATCACGGCCGGAACCGGCTGAATACCCTGTTCTGTCGATACAGGGGAAGCCGGCCGGGTATCCTGCTCTGTCGATACAGGAGAAGCCGGCCGGGCATCCTGCTCTGTTGTCACGGCCGGAGCCGGCTGGATGCCCTGCTCCGTCGACGCCGAGGAAGCCTGCTGCTCCGTTGTCCGGTCGTCCCGCCCGGAAGATGTTTCCGTGGCTGTCCCAGCCTCTGCTGTCTTCTCCGTCGTGGCTGCTCCGCCTGCCTCACTACTTTCTTCCGTCGTAGCCGCTTCAGCCCCACCTGCCTCTGCTGCTTCTTCCGTCGTGACCGCTTCTACTCCGCCTGCCTCTGCTGCTTCTTCCGTCGTGACCGCTTCTGCTCCGCCTGCCTCTGCTGCTTCTTCCGTCGTGACCGCTTCTGCCGCCCCCTCTTCCATTGCTCTCTCTGTTGTTGCCGCTTCGGTCGATTTCTCCGTTGCCTGTTCTGTCGTTGCCGCCTCAGTCGATTTCTCTGTTACCTGCTCTGTTGTTGCTTCTTCAGTCGTGTTTTCCGCCTCTCCCACATAGACTACCGTGTATCCATTCTCCTCCGCCCATTTGTCTGCATAGGAATCCCGTTTCACCGAAATCTTTTTCAGCCCGGTGCAGCCGAAAAAGGCATCCTCCCCGATTTCCGTCACGCTCTCCGGAATCGTAATCTCACTAAGGCTGATGCAGCCATAAAATGCCATGTCCCCGATCTCTGCCACGCCATCTGAAAGCTGGAGCCCCATGAGGCCGCTGCAACCGTAAAACACAGACTTCGCAATTGACGTCACGCTCCTTGGGATGCTGGCGTTCTGAATGCCGGTACAACCTTCAAAGGCGCCTTCCCCGATCTCCGTCACGCCTGTCGGAATGGTAATGGAAGTCAGACCGCTGCAACCATAAAATGCTCTCTCACCGATGGCCGTCACGCTAGCCGGAATAGTGACAAAAGCCAGGCCTTTACAGCCATAGAACCCATTCTTTCCTATGGACGTGACCGATGCCGGAAGGGTAACGTCTGTAATCTCAGAATGGTTTTTAAATGCATTTTCCCCGATGTACATAACCGGAACATTTTCAAATTCGTCCGGTACCGTCAGCTTCGAAGCAGTACCAGAATACCCGCTCACCTCTATCGACCTGCTGTGAATGTACTGATACTCAAACTCATTCTGGGTAAAGCTGGTCTCCAGATATTTCACAGGCAATTCTTGCTCTTTCGCCCAGCCATCCGCATAGGAATCCTTTTTCACAAACACACTGACAAGAGCATCGCAGCCAATAAATGCAGTATTCCCTATACCCGTCACACTGTCCGGAATTTCTATG
>CAMHJT010000094.1 GCA_946185495.1 uncultured Clostridiaceae bacterium
CCGAATAGTACCGTTGAAGATGCGAAGTCTGTAAGGTATAAGCATTGGAGGGAAGGATACCCAAGGACAATGGCAAAACCAGACCTTTAAGCATATACTGCTACGAGGACAAACTTGTACAGGAAGCGATAAAGAGAGTTGTGGAGGTAATGCTGAAAGCTGGAGTGGTCAAGGACATGAGCGGATATGAGCTAACGGAATGTGAGGTACCATGTACCGTTAAGAAAGTGTAATATTCCCTTAACGGTACACGGTACAAGAGATCTGTCAAATTGTCTCCCCGCTTTCCACCTTCCACCCGTCAAGCTTTCTGGTCTTCGAATCAAACGACACACCAATCTTATACAGCGTTCTGGAATCCGCTGCAAACGGCAGGGCGTAATCCTTCGTGTCAATTTGCCTGAGCGCGGCCTCGGCCGTGTCATCGCGCTTAAACTCAAAGAGGTAGATGTAGTCCGCTGTCGCAACCCTGCAGTCAATGCGTCCGGCGTAGGTGTGCCGTTCGCACTCCGTGTATTTTCCGAGCAGCGTGAACACCAGATAGATGACCGACTGGAAATAGTGCTCAAACGGATCCTCCGCCGTCGTATAGGTGATGTTGGCAAACAGCGCGGCGAAGACATCCCGCATCTCGTCAAGCTGGCCGTTTTCCACATATTCCTCCAGAGTGAAGATATCAAGCCCGTTTCCCGCCGTAGCCTTCGGCACGTAAGCGGGCATCAGGCATTCGAGGAAGCCGTACTTCACCTCCTCATTCGGAAAGCAGAGCGTATACCTCCTGCGCCGCCTGTCATAATCGGAGATGGTCAGATACCCTGTCTGGTAAAGCAGCGGTACAAGGTCAGGGGAATCCCTGGTGTAATCCTTTAGGGTGGCCTCGCCCGCGTAAATCGTCCGGTTCGTGAATTTTCTTAGGTCAAATCCGCTCTCCTTCACGCGGCTGACAAGGAAGGACGGCGTGCCGGTCTCAAACCAGTAGGAGCCAAATTCCTTGGAAAAGAATGCTTTCAGCAGGCTGTAGGGATTATATAATCGTTCCCCTTGCGGGTGAAAACGGTAGCCGTCATATTGTACCCTGAGCTGATTTATGCATTCTGTTTCTGAAAGCCCCTGCCGTTTTGCAAGCGCCTCTATCTCCTCCGCAAAGTATTCCCCGGCCTCGGCGTCTGTAATTCCGCAGAGGGCGGAGAAATCCTCGTCCAAGGTGATATCAGCAAGCTGGTTTAAGTCGCTGAAAATGCTCACCTTATGGAACTTTGAAACGCCGGTGATAAAAATAAACTGGATCAGCTCGTCACAGCTTTTCAGGACACTGAAAAAGCCCTTGAACACTTCCTTGTTGTGTTCCTGAAGCTTCCGGTCTTCGATCACGTCCATCAGGGGCTTGTCATATTCATCTACCAGCACGACGCAGCGGGATCCTGCCTTCGCGCGCGCTGCTTTCAGCAGGTTTTCAAACCGCTCTGACAGAGTGTTGTCAGGATGGGAGGCTCCGTATTCCTTCTCCCACGTGTCAAGCAGGAAGGACAGCTTTCCCTCCAGCGCGCCGGTTTTGCTGTAATCGGCTCCGTTGAAATCAAAATAAAAGACCGGATAGGGTTTCCACGCGTCCGCATTGCCCTTCTCCAGCTTCTCGATCGCAAGGCCTTGGAACAGCTCCTTCTTTCCCTCCCAGTACGACCTAAGCGTGGATAGCAGGAGGCTTTTGCCGAATCTTCTCGGCCTGCTCAGAAAATACGGCACATTGTTGTGAACCAGCCGGTAAATAGATTCTGTCTTATCCACATATAGAAAATTGTCGGTTCTGATCTTTTCAAATCCCTGTATGCCTACGGGCAGCTTTCTTTCCATTGCAGTCCTCCGATTTTTTGCGGGCAGCGCCAGCGCGGCTGTGCTGTCCCTGGTTTATGAGCAGTTATGCGTCTGTTATCATTGTGCGTCCTGCGTCTGAAAATGTCAAGGAGGAAATCATCCGAATCCCGTTCCATATGAATTTTGGTACCGTGTTCCGTTTAATACCCCTTTTTTTATTGTGACAGCTGTGCTAAAATGAGAAATAAGTTTGCAGCTAATCGGCAGGTCTGCGCAGACCTTCCAAAACAGCATATGAAAAATGAGCGTTGCGGCGCCTGTGCTTGCACAAGGCGACATTTTGCGAATGTGATCAAAAAAGGGGATATATGCATGAAGGAAATATCTATAAGTGAGATCGGACCGATTCGGATCGGTCAGGCGGAGAACCGGGAAGCGGGAACAGGCTGCACGGTGTTTATAGCTTCTGAGGGGATGTGCGGCGGGCTTGACGTCCGTGGAGGAGGACCTGCCTCCAGGGAGACCATGCTTCTGGATCCGCTGACAGCGGCACAGACGATCCACGGAGTCGTGCTGGCCGGCGGCAGCGCTTACGGTCTTTCCGCCGCAAGCGGAGTGATGAAGTACCTGTGTGAACATGACATCGGGTTTGATGTCGGCGTGACAAAGGTGCCGCTTGTCGTGCAGTCAGATCTTTTTGACCTCACGGTGGCGAAGCCGGATGTCTATCCGGATGAAGCAATGGGCTATGAGGCGGCAAAAAACGCCCTCAAAGCGCCGAATTACAGGGATGGCAATTATGGCGCCGGATGCGGGGCGACCGTCGGGAAGCTTTGCGGAATGGATCGGTGCATGAAGACAGGGATGGGAAGCTTCGCGGTGCAGGTCGGAGAGCTCAAAATAGGCGCGGTTGTGGCGCTGAATGCATTGGGCGATGTTTACGACTGGAAAAACGGCAGACAGATCGCGGGGATGCTGACAGGCGACAGGACCGCTTTTGCGGATACATCTGAGGAGATGAAAAAAAGCATAGAGGTTGTACAGAACCGTTTTGTTGAAAATACCACTTTGGGCGTGATCCTTACCAACGCCCGGTTCCCCAAGGGAGCCCTGTGTAAGATCGCGGGAATGGCACATGACGGATTTGCCAGATCCATCCGTCCGGTGCACACATCCTATGACGGTGACAGTATCTATGCCCTCTCGGTTGGAAATGTGGCAGCCGATCAGGAGGTTGTGGGATTGATGGCGGCGGAGGTCATCAGTGAAGCGATCATTCGCGCCGTTTACAACGCAGAAAGCGCATATGGTTTTCCGGCGGCGAAGGATCTGAAATTTGATGCTGTCTGATCACGGACGATGCTCCGAAAATAGTGTTGAAGGATACAGGAATCAGTGTTAAAATATTTATACTATAAGGGCAGATTCATCGCGGAATAATAAGGAGGTGTATGCAGGATGAACATGACGGAGAATTCAAGGTTTATTAAAGGATTGAGAGCGGCAGGCTGGACGGAAAAGGAGATCAACGATTTTATGCTTTATATTGAATCAGGAGAAGAGGAGTACATGCCTAAGCCGAAAGACACACAGCCGAAGTAACATAGCAAGCATAAAAAAGCCACAGACTGTTTATACAGTTTTGTGGTTTTTTTATTGCGCGTGGACGCAGCCATGGGTTATAATAAACAGATGGACAATGTAACGACTCAGCAGGTCTGTGCATTCACTGCGCAGACCGTGCCAAAATAGTATATTTTGCCGTGCAGTGAACATGGCTTGCAAAGGAAATGGCTTCATAGGAAAGGAGAACAAAGAGTTGGCAAAACAAATGACGGAACAGGAACTGGTGGACCGCTTTGAGGAAGCGGTGTGCAACGATGAGATATTCGCCGTATATCAGCCGCAGATCAATCATTCCACAGGGAGAATGGTGGGCGCGGAGGCGCTGATGCGGTGGAAGGATCCGGAGAACGGGATGCAGTACCCGTCGGATTTTATTCCCGCGCTGGAGAAGCATGACCTGATCTACAGGGCGGACCTGCACATGTTTGAGCTGGTCTGCAGGCTGCAGAGGAAATGTCTGGACGAGGGAATCTCCATGATACCGATCTCCTTCAATGTGTCGAGGTATGATATTTACAATAAGGATTTTGTGGAGGCCATCGAGGAGATCCGGAAGAAGTATGAGGTGCCGGTGAATTACCTGCGCGCCGAGATCACGGAATCCTCCGCTATCGGTGGAATGGAACTGATCCAGGAGGTGCTTCACAAGCTGCATAAATGCGGGTATGTTGTGGAGATGGATGATTTTGGAAGCGGCTATTCGTCCCTGAATGTGTTGAAGGACCTGGAGGTGGACGTGATCAAGCTCGATATGCGGTTTATGAGCGGGGAGATCGGCGGCAGGGGCGGCACCATTTTGGGCTCCATCGTGCAGATGACGAAATGGCTGGAGACGCCTGTGATCGCGGAGGGCGTGGAGACGATGCAGCAGGCGGATTACATGAAGAGCCTCGGATGTAACTATATTCAGGGGTATCTGTATTCCAAGCCGGTGACGGAGGAAGAATTCCTTCAGAAGCTCAACCAGCTTGACCATGAACCGGTTGCTCCGCCGATGGATTTGATCAGTACCATGAACGCGGACCGGTTCTGGGATCCCCAGTCGCTGGAAACGCTGATCTTCTCCAATTTTGTCGGGGGCGCCGCGATCTTTACCTATGAGGAGGGAAAGATTGAGATTCTCCGCGTCAACCGGAAATATGTGAAGGAACTCGGCATGAACATGGAGGAGCATGAGATCCTGCATTCGGATCCGCGGAAAACATTTGACGAGGGCAACCGGAAGATATTTGAGGATACGCTGAAGAGAGCCATCGCTTCACAGGATGAGGAGACCTGCGAGACCTGGCGCAATATGTATTCGGACTGCTGCGGACCGGACAGGGTATGCATCCGCACCTTCATGCGCGTCATCGGGAAAGCGGGGAAACAGTACCTGTTCTACGCGATGATACAGAATATCACGAAGGAGAAGCGGCTGTTTGCTGACCTGGCTGAGAATGAAAAGAAACTGCGGTTTGCGAGCGACCAGGTCAATATCTACGCGTGGGAATATACCATTGCGACGAAGGAGATGCGCCCCTGCTTCCGGTGCATGCGGGATCTGAACCTTCCGCCGGTGATCAGGAATTATCCGGATCCGGTATTTGAGAGCGGGCTTTTCCCCGAGGATTACCGGGAAATGTACTATGACTGGATGCGGCAGCTGGAGGAGGGCGTGGATCATCTGGAGGGAGTCATTCCACTGACCGTGGGCAGGATTCCCTTCCGTATCAAATACACGCTGGAGTGTGATGAAAATGGAAAACCGCTGAAGGCCTATGGGTCCGCGGCGCTTGTTGTAGAAGAGAAAGAGGGCTGAGGATGCCGAGGCAGGCTTGCAAAGCAGAGAGGGAGGAAGACACGGACATGAAGGAACATTATCTCCTTGTGGCAGCAGCGTCAGGGGATGAGGATGCGGCGGAGCGTTCTCTCGCGGAGCTGTCCCTTTTGCTGGAGACGGCGGGAGGCAGCACAGACGGCATGCTGATCCAGAACCTGCCCCACCCGGAGCCGGCAACCTATCTTGGAAGCGGCAAGGTGAGGGAACTGAAAATGATGGCGGACGCATACGGTTCGGATGGCGTTGTCTGCGACGATGAGCTTACCCCGGTGCAGCTTCAGAATTTGTCTGAGCTTTTGGACTGCAAGGTGCTGGACCGGACGACGCTGATCCTGGATATCTTTGCGGCACATGCCAGCACGAAGGAGGGCAAAGTCCAGGTTGAGATGGCACAGCTAAAATACCGGCTCTCTCACCTGAAAGGGGTGGGGAAATCCCTGTCCAGGCTGGGGGGCGGCATAGGAACCAGAGGTCCCGGCGAGACGAAGCTGGAGACGGACCGCCGCGCGATCCACAGGCGGATCGCGGCGCTGTCCCGGGAGATCCAGAGCATGAAGCAGGTGCGGGAGACCACGCGCAAAAAACGCTCGAAGGGCGCATTTCCCACCGCCGCCATCGTGGGCTACACCAACGCCGGCAAGTCTACCCTTTTGAACCGGATCACGCGCTCAGACGTGCTGGCGGAGGATAAGCTTTTTGCCACCCTCGATCCCGCAACCAGGATCTGCGCGTTGCCGGACGGGGAGGAGGTTCTGTTTACCGATACGGTTGGATTTATCAATAAGCTGCCCCACACGCTGATCGACGCCTTCCGCAGCACGCTGGAGGAGGCGGGATACGCGGACCTGATCATCCATGTGGTGGACGGGGCGGATGAAAACGCAGAGCTTCATATGGACGTGGTGTACAAAACCCTTTCGGAGCTTGGGATATCCGGAAAGCCGGTCATCACGCTGTTCAATAAATCCGACCTTATGGCGGGCAGTGCCAGGCTTCATGACGGCCGTGCGGAAAAAACGATACGGATCTCCGCGAAAACCGGAGAGGGCATCGGGGAGTTTTACGCGGCGCTTCAGCAGCTTTTGCAGGAGTCCAGGGAGTATGTGGACACTGTGATCCCCTATCAGGAGGGCGGAAGGCTGAATCGCATCCGGAGGTATGGGCACCTTCTGTCGGAGGAATATGTGCCGGAGGGGATTCATATTACGGCGTATGTGCCGCGGTCGCTTTTGAGGGAGGACGGATAGGGAGCAGGATCCTGTTTCTACCCGTTCATTGGGAGGAATCTGTGGTTTCGGTGGATGCCGTCGGAAAGTGTCCAGAGATGATGAGTGCTGACAGGTATATGTGTGCATAAAAAGATGCCGGTTCGTGTATGCGAACCGGCATCAGTGCGTTATCTCAGCTTTTTCATTGAAAATACTCAGGAGGACCGTAGACGTCCTCGTTTTGGTTATCGGAGGGATCAAAGGTGGAATCGGAGGGATCAATGGTCTCTCCGGATTCCGGATCTGTCTGCTGCGATCTGGCAGAACAGGCGGTGAGCGCCAGCGCTGTGGCTGCAAGCGCTGCGCCGAAGGTCACGATCTTTTTTGATTTCTTCATGGAATCACCTCGCTTTCAATTCTCTTCTTCATCCGGGTTCACATGTACCATGCAATGCTTGACTTCCGGAAAATGCTTCTCGATGGAATCATGTACCGTCTCGGCGATATGATGGGCTTCTACAAGCGTCATGGACGCGCGCATCCGTATCTCCAGCTCGACATAGATTTTGGATCCGAACAGACGAGTCTTGAGCTCATCGATCGCGAGCACGCCTTCTGTGTCCAGAATGACCTTGCGGATTTCCTCTATCTTTTCCTCCGGGCAGGATTTATCTACCATCTTATCCATGGAGTCCCGGAAAATGTCGATGGCTGCCTTTTCGATAAACACGCAGATGATCACGCTCGCGAGAGGATCCAGCACCGGAAACCCCATTCTCGCGCCAAGGATGCCGGCAAAGGAGCCTACGGAGGAAAGGGCGTCTGACCTGTGATGCCACGCGTCTGCTAAAAGCGCGCCGGAATTGATCTGGTAAGCGGCCCGTCTGGTGTAATGGAACATCAGCTCCTTGACAAGAATCGAGATCACTGCGGCTGCAAGAGCCAGCGCGCCGGGAACGGCAAGGTCGGCGGTGTCTGCCGACGTGATCTTCTGGATTCCCTTGAGTCCGATGCCGATTCCTGTGCCGGCGAGCACGACTGCGAGGATGACGGAGGCCACGCATTCGAGGCGCTCGTGGCCGTAGGGGTGCTCCTTGTCAGGCTGCTTATCTGCGAGCTTTACGCCGATGATCACCACAAAGGTGCTGAATACATCCGAGGCGGAATGCGCCGCGTCAGAGATCATTGCACCGGAGTGCGCGATAAGCCCCGCCAGGAGTTTCAGCAGAGATAGCGCAAGGTTGACCGCGATGCTGGCCACTGATACCCGCATAGCGGTGGAAACGGCCTGCGCATCGGCTTCCTTCCGTGTTTTTCCAAAACTCATGATAACATCTCCCCTGATGGTCTGGCTGTCGTAACAAGCAGCCAGCTTTTAATTTCAGAAAATTATAGCACGGGGATAGGGATCGGTCAAGAACGAAAAAAATATATTCTGACAGAAGCCAGCAATAACAAAAGAGGGGTAAAAACCCCTCTTCTAGTTACTTTCTGACATTTTCTGTGGATATAGCGGATGAATTGAAGTTTGACTTAACCGGGGTGTCATAGAGATTGTTGAGGGCAAATGCCAGATCTTTGAGCCTGAGCATGTAATCATGCGGCGTCTCATTCGGCTCTCTCTGCACTGTGGACAGAGCCTGTTGGATGATATAGGTTTTAATTTCCATACTGATACCTCCGTTTTTGTTAAGTATAGCATGTTGTAGTTATTTGTCAAGGGTAACAGATAACAGGATTGGGTTAATGTGTATTGGCTGAAGCATGAACGGATACTCTGTCAAAAAGAGGGATTGAAAAATAAATGCCATTTCCGGTAGTATTTTTGGAATGTCAGTGATACAATGGGATATAACGATTCCCGAAATGACGGGAAAGAATCAGGGAGGCCGATATGAACTGGTGGCGGCATTTAAAAACGATCAATCATCATAAATGGCTGGTCATGAAGTTCTGCTTTCGTCTTGGCATGTATAAGCAGGGACTTCTGCATGACCTGTCCAAATACAGTCCAGTGGAATTTCTGGTGGGCGTGAAATACTACCAGGGCAACCGGAGCCCCAACAACGCGGAACGGGAGGACAAGGGATATACCTCCGCGTGGCTGCACCATAAAGGGCGCAACAAGCATCATCTGGAATACTGGCTGGATTATGGCGTAAACGGTGAGGGGATTACCGGCATGAAGATGCCGGTGAAATATGTAGTAGAGATGTTCTGCGACAGGATCGCGGCCTGCATGAATTATAATCCGGATACCTATACGGATGAGATGCCCCTTAAGTATTATCTGAAGGGCAAGGGGAAGACGGTGCTTCACCCGGAATCGGCGGCGCTTCTGGAAAAGATGCTGCGGATGCTTGCGGAGAAAGGGGAGAAAAAGACCTTTGCCTATATCCGGAAAAAGATTCTGACGAAGGAGGTCAGGCGGGAACGGATCTGAGGAGGAAGAAGAGCTTTGCCTGAATCCGGATAAGGCCGGGCGGGAGCGGATCTGAGAAGGGAGAAGAAGATGGGATTTACACATTTGCATGTGCATACGGAATACAGCCTGCTGGACGGCGCTTCGAAGATCGGGGAGCTGATCCGCCATACGAAGGAGCTTGGAATGGACAGCATTGCCATTACGGATCATGGCGTGATGTACGGCGTTATTGATTTTTACAAGGCTGCCAGGGCGGAGGGCATCAAGCCCATCATCGGCTGCGAGGTCTATGTGGCGCCGGGCTCGCGGTTTGACAGGGAGGCCGGAAGGAATGAGGAGCGCTACTATCATCTGGTGCTGCTGGCGGAAAATGACAAGGGCTATCACAATCTGATGAAGATCGTCTCCAGGGGATTTACAGAGGGGTATTATTACAAGCCCCGCGTGGACAAGGAGCTCCTTTCCAGATACCATGAGGGCATCATCGCGCTGTCTGCCTGTCTGGCAGGCGAGGTGGCGGTGCGCCTCCAGCAGGGACTATATGAAGAGGCAAAAAAGGCGGCGCTGCAATACGCGGAGATCTTCGGGCGGGACAATTTCTTCCTTGAGCTGCAGGATCATGGCATTGACGCGCAGAAAATGGTAAACCAGGGGATCCTGCGCCTTTCCCGGGATACAGGGCTTGGCATGGTTGCTACCAATGATATCCACTATGTGCGGGAGAGCGACGCGGAGGCACATGACATTCTTCTATGCATCCAGACCGGCAGGAAGGTGGCGGACGAGGATCGCATGCGCTATGACGGAGGACAGTATTACCTGAAATCCGCGAAGGAAATGGAGGAGCTGTTTCCCTATGCGAAGGAGGCGCTGGAAAATACGGGAAGGATTGCGGACAGGTGCAATGTCGAGATCCGTTTTGGCGAACAGAAGGTTCCGCAGTTTGATGTGCCGGAAGGCTATAACGCAGAGACTTATCTGAAAAAGCTTTGTGAGGAGGGGCTGGTCAGGCGTTATGGACAGGCCGGGGAAGATGAGCCGGAAGAACCCGGGAATGCGGGCAAAGCAGAGAATGCAGAGCGGACAGAGAGTGTGGCCGGAGCGGAAAATGCAGAGCAGGCAGAGAACGTGGCTGGAGCGGAGAATGCAGAGCAGGCAGAGAACGTGGCTGGAGCGGAGAATGCAGAGCAGGCAGAG
>CAMHJT010000095.1 GCA_946185495.1 uncultured Clostridiaceae bacterium
ATCAGCGTGCCGGAGCTATAACGCTTAGGCGGAGCCGTCTCCCCCTCCTTGACCTCAAAGCTGGCCACAGGCAATATCTGTCCCTTTTTGAGCGCCATGGCTGCCTGTACCATCTCCGCGGAATACCTGCCTTCCTCCTCGTCCTTCTGCTTTCCGAAGGAATAGACGGTCACAGGCAGGTACCCCTCCTCCACCAGCACCTTGAAGCCTGCGAACAGGCGCTCCCCGTTTCTCTCCAGGGTGACGGAAAGCTTCTGGTACTCTGCCGGCGGAAAAAAAATGCTCAGAAATCTTCTGACGATCACCTCATACACCTTCCGGTCCGTATCCTTGAGCCTGGCATACGCGCCAAGCCCCTGCCCGGTGGGAATGATCGCGTAGTGGTCCGTAATCTGCTTGTCATTCACATATCTGGTCTTCGCGATCCCTTTATAGCTTCCGCTTTCCATGATCTGCTGTACAAAACCGCCGACCGCCGGAATCCCTTTCAGTCCGCTTAAATTCTTGTGGATCTCCTTGCTGACTGCCGTGGACAGCACTCTGGCGTCCGTTCTTGGATAGGTCACCATTTTTTTCTCATAGAGCTCCTGGGCGATGGCAAGGGTCTGGTCCGGGCTAATCTTGAACAGCCTGGAGCAGTCGTTCTGAAGCTCTGCCAGATTGTACAAAAGGGGCGGGTTCTTTTTCTCCTTTTTTTTCTCCACCTTTTCCACCGTGGCTGTGACAGGCTCCGGCTGCGAAAGCTCCCCGATCAGCTTTTTCGCGTTTATTTCCTCCTTGAAGCCGTTCTCCTTATAAAGCAGGGGAGAACCGAAATACCGGCTGCCCTCGACCGCCTTCCACTCCGCCTCAAAGGTGCCGCCTGTCAGGATCATGTTGCCGACCACCCGGTAAAACGGCGTTTTGACAAACTGCCGGATCTCCCGCTCCCTGCGGACGATCATTCCGAGCACGCAGGTCATGACGCGGCCGACTGAAATCACGCAATGGTCTTTTTTCAGATAGTTTTTGACAACGGTGCTGTATTTCAGGGACAGGATACGGGAAAAATTGATTCCCATCAGATAATCCTCTTTGGCGCGCAGATACGCCGACGCGCAGAGATTGTCATAGGCGGAAAGTTCCTTCGCCTCCCTTATGCCACGAAGGATCTCCTCCTCGGTCTGCGAATCGATCCATACCCGCCTTCTCTGTGTTGCCGCGGGTACCCCCGCCATCTGATCCACCAGACGGTAGATGTACTCCCCCTCCCTTCCGGAGTCTGTACACACATAGATACAGGCTACATCCTGCCGGATTAACAGGCCCTTGACAATCTGAAACTGCTTTGCCACGCCCTGGATCACCTCATAGCGGAAGGTCTCCGGCAGAAACGGAAGCGTCTCCACGCTCCATTTTTTGAGGGCCGGATCATATGCGTCCGGGTAGCTCATCGTGATCAGGTGTCCGACACACCATGTCACGATCGCGTCCTGCGACTCGATATAACCGTCATGATTGCCGCCCGACACATGAAGCGCCTTGGCAAACTCCCTTGCCACACTTGGTTTTTCCGCGATATATAAATTCTTCAATACTCCTACCTGTCCTTTTTCCCGATTTTACAGACACAAACATCTAACTATACTGTTTTGATACGGTCTGCGCAGTGAATGCGCAGACCTGCTGAGTAGTTACAAAATCCTAGTCTCGTCCATCACATGATATCCATCCGCGTCAAACCGCACAATGATCACGCCGCAGTTCTTCTGCAGCCCGCCCGACCAGTACTGTTCGATCCCATGTCCCTTCACATGGCACATGATCGCCTTATTGAGCGCGCCATGGGCGACGATCATGATGCGGCGCAGCTTCTCCCGCTGCGGCTCTACCACCTCCGTCATGAAGGATGCCGCCCTCACGCATGCCTGCCCGAAGGATTCCCCCCGCTCCGGCGCCTCATATAGCTCCGGACGGTCAAAAAAATAATGAAAGGGATCTGACTCGTCCTTCAGGCGCTCCCCGACAGCCTCTCCCTCCATCACTCCAAAACTCAGTTCCATCAGTCTGTCATCCCGTATGATCGGAATATTACGGTGACCACGAATCAGGCAGGCCGTCTCATACGCCCTGATCAGCGGAGAACTGTAGATCAAGTCAAACTCCACCTGTTCCAGCTTCTCTCCCGTCATACCTGCCAGCAGCCTGCCCTGCTCATTCAGCTCAACATCTGTCCTTCCCTGCAGCCTCTTTGATTCATTCCATATAGTCTGTCCATGCCGGACAATGTAGATCTCCATTCTGTCATCTCCTGTCTGTGATGATTGCATACTGCTCTATATCATAAGCCTATCCCATTAAAAAATCAAGCCCGACATTTCCGGTCAAGGCAGCGACCAAAGGATAACTGTTCACCCTTAGTCAGTATACAGACTCCCTGAGGATAGCTTGTAACAGATCCGTCAAGGAGTGCACTGTTACTCCAAAGGAGGAGGAGCGCCAACGGCACCCCTCCTCCGCAAAACATACGCATTCATGCGCAGTATATTCAGTTGGTTTCCTCCGCCTTCCAGATCAGTTCGCCCAGAATCCGGAACAGATGATCCGCTTCGACAGGCTTGCTCAAGTGTGCGTTCATTCCTGCCTGCAGGGAACGCTGGACATCCTCGTCAAAGGCGTTGGCGGTCAGGGCTATGATCGGAATCCGCTTCGCGTCCTCCCTGTCCATCGCGCGGATCGCTTCTGCAGCCTCCAGCCCGTCCATCTCCGGCATGCGGATATCCATCAGGATTGCCGCGTATGTCCCGGGCGCGTTATTTTCGAACATCTCAACCGCCAGTTTCCCGTTTTCCGTGTAATCTGCCTTGATATGCTCCATCTCCAGCATATATTTCATAATCTCCGCGTTGATCTCCATATCCTCCGCCAGCAGGAGCCGGCGTCCCGCCAGCTTCGCGCGTTTTTTCTCCTTATGCGCGGTAATGCGGTTCCGGCGCGCGATCTTCTCAAACTGCTCAATGACATGGGTTGCACACAAAGGTTTCGCGAGGAAGCTGTCTACGCCGACACGGCGCGCCTCCTCTTCTATATCATCCCAGTCATATGCCGTCAGGACGACGACGGTGCTTTCATTGTCATACAGCTTCCGGATCTCCGCAGATGCTTCCAGCCCGTTCATGCCCGGCATATTCCAGTCCATGAGCACAAGATTATAGGGCTCCTTAGCGGCGTGATGCGCTTCCATCAGGCGAAGGGCCTCCTCTCCCCCTGTGCACATATCTGCCCGGATGCCTACCTCCTCCAATACCATTCTGGCGTGTTCCGCCTCGATCGGATCGTCATCCACCACCAGGATACGCAACTCCTGAAGATCGATCACATCCTCCTCCCCTATGTCCTGCCGCGTGCAGCTTTTCAACGTGATAATCACAGTAAACTCTGATCCGGTTCCCTTTTCAGTTTCGACATCAACCGAACCGTTCATCATCTCCACAATCCGTTTTGTAATGGCCAGGCCCAGACCGGTGCTGCCGTACTTTGTTTTCCGGCTGCCGTCCTCCTGGGAGAAAGGTTCGAAAATTCTGGAAAGATACTCCTGATCCATACCGATGCCGGTATCCCTGATACGAAAACGGACCGTGGCCTGTTCCTCAAACTCTGCCGTCTGCTCTGCTATGAGCGTGACACTTCCGGGAGCTTCGGTAAACTTGACGGCATTGGACAAAAGATTGACCAGCACCTCCTTCAGCTTCATCTCATCTCCGATAAAAGCATCCTCCATCCGGCCTAGAACCCTGCACTCATAAGAAAGTCCCTTGTCCCTGCACCGGGGCGCGAAAACGGCGTTGACCTGTTCTAACAGGGAATGCATCGAAAATGCTTCCCTTCGCAAAACTACATGTCCCGATTCAATCCGGCTCATATCAAGGATATCGTTGATCAACGCCAGCAGATGTCTGGCACTCTCCCCGATCTTTTCCAGATATCCCCGCGTCTCGGCGTCCAGGCTGTCTTTCTTCAGCGCGATCGTGTCAAGCCCGATGATCGCGTTCATGGGCGTGCGGATCTCATGACTCATATTGGACAGGAACGATGTTTTTGCCTTGTTCGCCTGTTCCGCCGCTGAGAGCGCCTCCGCCAGAGCCTCGCTCTTGGCCATGGCGTCGCGCATCTGGGCATTGACGTTCATGATCCCTATGATGATGTATTTCTCGTCGTTCTCCATACGGGAAACCTTCATGCTGACATATACCGGTTCCCCGTCGCTGATCTGACGGTAAGTCATGATAAAGGTATTTTTCCGGTCAAGCGCCTTCATCAGCGTCTTGCGCTGCAATGCGCGCAAAAACATCTCTCTGTCATCGTCATACACACACTCGCCAAGCTCCGCCCTGCAGTCGCTGAAGAAATGCCAGCCGCGCCGCTTCTCCGTAAGCGCGCTGCTGCCCTCCATACTGCTGTATTCGATATATTCCTCCGTATCGGTGTTGACATAGAACATATCCGTGTATTCCCGGGTCAGCGTCTGCGCGATATGGGTATACATGAGTCCTGAGCTGACGGCGCTTTCATAGGCTTCCTTTGTCATCGCGTTTTCATGCTGGATGCGCACCATATCCGTGACATCCTGACATATGCCAAGCACACAGATTTTTCCGGACGTGTCCTTGTATTTCAGCTTTGCGGTCTGAAACTGCCGCTGGCCGCCCGCGGCATCCAGGATATCCTCATAATAAATATATGGCTGGGTCATGGCTAGCGCAATCTTGTCATCTGCCGCAAAATGCGCTGCCGTGTCCGCGCTGAAAAGCTGCGCGTCGGTCTGTCCCACCACGCCTTCCGGGCTTTCCTTTCGCGCGTATTCCGCGAAAGCCTGATTGCAGGCCAGGTACACGCCGGTGCTGGCCTCCTTTGAAAACGTCATACCGGGCATGTTATCCATCAGGGATGTGATGGTTTCCTTCAGCTCAGTGACCTTTTCCGCCTCCTCGACTCCCCTCCTGTGCTCCTCCCTCTCATCCTGCGTGACAAAGGTATGGAGCAGGATGGTTCCAAGCAGGAGCGCAACCGTATATAGCGGCAGGTACGGAAACCAAAGCTGTATGAAGAGAAAAAGTGCCATGATCATACCAAATACCGCCAATGTCCGGTACCTCTGGCACTTCCCCGTCCCGTTACCCTTCCGGAGCATTGCGGAAATGGCGTAAATTGAGATTAGGATCAGCAGCAGAATCTGGCTGGTCAGCAGGATATAGCGGACAGGAAGGGCATGGTACACGCTTTCGCGGTCTACTGTAAAAAGCACAGGAACAAATATGTTGACAATAGAAAGCAGCGTGATCAGACCTGCGAGGATCCGCCCTGTATACACAAGAAACCGGCCAAAAGGAGTGTGTTCCTCCATGTAAGCGACAATATACTGCGCCCAGCACAGAATGCCCACGCCCATCGCCACATAGTATACGGTTGTGTCGGCAAACAGCAGCGCTGCCATCTTCCTGCTTTCAAATATCCCCCACAGAATATCCGTAGTATAGTAAGCCAGTACCGCAACCAGAAATCTCCCGTAAAACCTCCAGACAGGATTGTGATACAAATCCCTGTGGCTGTATAGGATATCCTGATTTTCAATGATCAATATCAGGACTGCAAGCAGGCCTATCGCAGAATAATACATACTATTTCCCTCTCCACATTCTTGTGCCGCAGCAGCGTCACATAAAATCAATCTTCCACACTGTTTCCACGTATGGAATGCAAACCCCGTAAAAAATCTGTTCCTGCCGGCGGGCTTCAGGCCGAAACGGAATCTTCACCGGCTTAAGATGGCATTTTTCTTCTCTTCAGGTCACTCTTGTTCTCATACATATACTGATCCGCGCGTTCAAACACCGAAGCCACCTTCTGATCCATTTCATACCTGGCCATGCCGCAGGCAATGACAATTCCCCCGTCCCGCACCGCCTTGGAATTGTGGTCGCCCATCTGGCCGACCAGCTCCTCAATGCAGGCATAATCGCCCCCCTGTGCGATAACCGTGAATTCATCTCCGCCGACACGGAAAACAGGGCTGTGCTTAAAGGTATCGCAGATGATCTTGCAGGCATCCCGGAGATAGCGATCCCCCGCCTTATGTCCCTCGGTATCGTTGACCTTTTTCAGATCATTTACATCCAGAAGCACGATCGCAAACTCCGGCGCGTTATTATCCTCGATCTGCCCGTTCAGGCGTTCCTCCGCCAGCAGATAGGCGTGCCGGTTCTTGACGCCCGTCAACGCGTCTATATTGGCCTCCATCCGTGCCTTGGCAAGATGTCTGACGTATTCCTCCTCCTGACGGATCTGCGTATCAATGTCATTGATACCAATGATCAATCGGGCTCCTTCTTCCTCTTCGATCATCACCGCTTTGAGCTGTACATAGGACGGAACTCCATCCAGCATCAGGCGGTAGCTCAGCGTGAAAATCCCATGGCTTTCAATCTCCTTCATGACGTTTTCCCTGGTAAGCACCGAAAGGAAACGGTTCTGATCCTCCGGGTAGATGACACGCCTGCCCTGTTCCCTGGAATCCGCGAAGAAGTCCATCCCCTCCTTCAGCCTCGCAAAGTTCTCAAACCCCTTTGTCGCGCTGAATTCCCGATAACGTCCCGTCTCAGGAACCACGACATAAACGCATAGGAAATCGCCGGCAAGCGCGCTCAGCCTGCTGTAAGCAACCTGCTCCTCCTTCATCCGCGCAGCCCAGTTCCTCTGCTTCATCTGCTCGTCAACATCTGTCACACCAAGAATGATAGACCGTTCATCATCCTTAAAGCGGGTGACTCTCATGCTGACATACCCCGGCCCATGCTCATCTTTCAGCCGGTAGGTCATAAGAAACGTATTGTTTCTGTCCAACTCGGCTACAAGCGTCTTTCTGTCCAGCGCTTTTTTCACAGCATCCTGATCCTCCGGATATACGAGCTGTTCGATCTCCTCCTGGCATACCTCAAAAAAGTGCCAGCCGCGCCTGGCCTCTGTCAGGCTGCCGCCGTCGGCGTCAGTGCGGTACTCAATATACTCCTCCGTATTCAGGTCAATGTAATACAGATCAATGTATCCGCGGGCCAGAGCCTGCGCGATGTGGGAATAGATAACTCCGGCTCCCCTCGCCTTCTCATAGGCTTCCTTTGTCGTCACATCTTCGCGGTGGATGCGGATTGTGTCCGATGTCACATCCACAGAAACTCCAAGCACGCACAGGCGTCCATCAGCATCAGTATATTTCAGCTTTGTGGACTTGATCTGCCTTTGGTTCCCGGAAGCATCCGGAACATCCTCAAAGAAGATGTATGGTTCGTCCATGGAAAGCGCCATGGCATCATCCTCCCTGAAGCGCTGCGCCATAGTGGCGTCAAAGATCTGCTCCGCTGTATGTCCGACCACATCCTCCGGTCTTTTCTTGCGCGCATACGCCACGAAAGCCTGATTACAGGCAAGATAAACTCCAGTCTGTGCGTCCTTTGCAAAGGTTATACCCGGCATATTGTCCAACAGGGACGTGATCGTCTGTTTCAGCTTCGCGATCTCTGCGGCCTCCTCCAAAAGCCGCTGCTGTTCATTTGCCCTGCGCTCCGCCCTCAGCTTCTGCCCCAACAGGACAACAATGACCGCAAATATCACCAGGATGGAGATCATCACGCTGGTCCAGTTATCCCTCATGAACCGGGCAAAGGAGACCTTCTGGTCAGAATACATATAGGCGACAAGCGCAGAATCTGTCTCATCACGCCTGGCCGTGGCTACCGTTTTATTCAGGAGAAAGAACAGCTCGCGATCCGCCCTGTTTACCGCAAAGGATAACGACATCGTTTCTCCTGTCGGCACGGAAAAGAGCTTATATTTCTGAAGCGTATCCTCCGCCGCCGGTATCCTGTAATTGCTGACAAGGACACAGTCCGCCTCCTCCGAGGAAACCGCTTTATAACACTCCTCCTCATCCGCGAAGGTTTTTCTGCCTGACTCGGGGTACTGAGCCTTAATAAATGTCTCTATATTGGGATTCCCGTCGCTGACCGCGAAAGTGACCTTGTCATCCAGAGAAATGTCATAATAATCCGATACGCGCATGACGGCATTCATTTCCGTCTTCATCGCCGGATTGGTCAGCCTCACATCCTTCTCTACGGCTTCATAGGAATTCATGCAGACCGGAAATACACAATCCACCTCTCCGGCCTTCATCGCCTCCAGCGCCGCATCCGTCGTGGGATAGGGCACCGCCTCAAACCGGACATCTGAATTCTTCAGGCTGTTCGACGCATGCGCCAGATAATCCTTAAGCGCGCCATTAAGCTCCCCTGTCTCCTTGTCAGCCTGACAGAACGGAAGGTAATTGTCCCGGTACCCTATGCGGACAGTTCCATGCTCTTCCAGCCACTTCTCCTGATTCGGCGTCAGAAAAGCGCTGGTCTTCGTGGTATAGAGATGCTCAGCCGCCATTTTGTCATTAAAGAATGGATCCTCCTCCTGAATGCCCGAAAGCGCCATATTCAGCTCCGCGAGCAGATCCGTCCTGTTCTTGTTGACCGCGTAATAATAATCCGATGTACCGATCCTGCACACAGGCAGCACCTTCTCCTTCGCCCCGAAGGTATTGATGGATGCGTAACCGTCAATCTCCCCCCTTGAGAGCTTGCCCATGGATTCCCCCTCCACAGTGACCAGCGAAACGATCTCAATCGAGATGTTGTTTTTCTCTGCCCATTCCTTCAGAAAGCCCTCCTGTACGCTGCCCTTGTTGACGCCAATCCGCTTGCCGCTGAAGGTGGCCAGGTTTCCCGCGTCAATCTCCCGGTTATTCGAATCGATATAGATGTAATAGGACTCTGAACCCATGGGAAGAACAGGATAGGACAGATATTCCGCACGCTCATCGGTATAAGAGACATCACTCAGCATGTCAATCTCTCCGTCCTTCAGCATATTCATCAGGTTGGGCCAGCTATCCTCCACATATTCATAATTCCACCCGGTATACGCGGAAATCTTTTGCTGGTATTCATAGTCCATCCCGCACCGTCTTCCAAACTGATCCCGGTAGCAGAAGGGGGATTCAAACCAGCCTACACGCACGGTTTTCTGCTCCCTCTGCTGTGCCCGCGCCGCAAGCGGCAGCGTCATTATTACAGTCAGGACCGATAACAGCAGAACCAGCAAAATCCTCTGTCTGTTATGTCTCTCAAAGCGTTTCCTTGTCAGATTATGTTTCATCCCAAATCGCAGCATCATACACCTCTCCAAACATCAAACCATTTGTTACATTATATCACGATACCATATATTTTTCTATCCCCTATTAAAAAAGACACTCCCAAAGCGGATTCCTCTGCAGACATATCTGCTATAGATCGTAAACAGGCCGCCCTGGCAATTTCTTGCCGGTCTGTTTTTTATGTCTTGACAGGTCGCATCAATATATATAATAGATATATACAATAATACCAAGGATCAGTGTGCTTGATCCTTACTTCTGTGCACAGGAAGGTAAACCATATGGATATTATTCTAAACAATTCCTCCGGGATGCCCATATATGAGCAGATCAAGGAACAGATCAAGAGCCAGATCATAAAGGCAGGAGGATACAGGGATCTTCCGATCAAGAAAAAAGAGAAGGTTACCAGACTCAATGTAGCCTGAGTTATATCAGGTAGAGGCATCAGGCTAATGCCATTAAAAGACCGGGGTGGAAACACTTCGGAAATTTATAAATATCAACCACGAGTTGATAAATAGCCAAGACATTAACATCATGATGAAGAACATCTATAAAAATTGGGATGATGAGAGATTCTTTCAATATCTTAAGGATTTCTCCCTTCCCTCCAAAAAGAAATGCGGTTCCTTTTCCAGAGGTATGCGTATGAAGCTGCAGATCGCGGTGGCACTTTCGCATCATGCCAGGCTTCTTATCATGGACGAACCAACCAGCGGTCTGGACCCCATCGTCAGAAACGAAATGATAAATATCTTCCGTGATTTTGTGTTGGAGGAGGATCACACGATACTGCTTTCATCACATATCACAGGTGATCTTGAAAAGC
>CAMHJT010000096.1 GCA_946185495.1 uncultured Clostridiaceae bacterium
GAAACAACCATACCTTAGGAGGATTTCTATGCTCAACTCAATTATACCACAGGATCAGGACGGACAGGAACTTTTTAATGCTATTTCTTCATTTTTCACAACTTTTGGCGTTGGAAATCTACTCCGCAAGTGTAATGCCCAGAAGGAAAAAGGCATTCCTGTTATCGATATCTTCAAGTACAAGCTCTTCAATGTTGCAAGGCAGATGATAATTGTCAGGCAAGGCGTAAACAGTTGCTGAAAGTGCAATAGATTAGTCAAAGTGCAAACTGTTACTAAAAGGGCGAAAAAATGTTACAATTGTATTAGAAAGGCTTTACAATTTTTGTAAAATATGGTTTTATAGTATTGTGACTAATTGGCAGCCTGTATGCGTGGCGGGTCTGTGCCCTGAAGCATGGGCGTGGATCGGGTGGCTGCGGATCACAGGATATTGTTGAACAGATGTGTAGGGATGGAACATCGGAGCGGAGAAATGAACCTGCTCCAGGGTTTTCCAGGAAAGGTACGGAGGGGATAATGAAGATCGGACATGCGGTCAGGAAGGCAGCGGCAGCGGCGTTATTTGGCCTGTTCCTGTTAGGAGCGGGGAATCAGCACTGTCAGGCTGCAGAGACAGGTTACATTGAGAATCGGATCGAAGAGCTGAAGGTGAAGTTTCCGGAAGGAAAATACTGGAATCATGTGGGAAGCAGCAAGGACAATGTGGACGGCTACACGTCAAGTCCCTGTAAGCTGCACAAAACACAGGGGATTCATATCATGGGTACAAGCGGCTGTACCTGTAATCATTTTATCAATGAGAAGCATGGCTACAGGACGACGCAGTGCATGGGATTTTCCTATAAGCTGGGTTTTGACGTGTTTGGGGATGTGACCTGGAAGAAGCTTACGGCGAATCCGGTTGCCAATGTGAAGGTGGGAGATGTCGTGCGGCTGGATTACGACAGTCATTCGGTTTTCGTGATTGAGAAGAAAGGAAATGTGATCACGGTTGGCGAGGCCAATTATCCCAATTCCTGCATCATTTCATGGAGCAGGACCATTAATCTGGCGTCGGCCAACGTCACCTATTATGAGCGCGCGGAGAATTATGACAAGGTTGCCGCGAAGAAGGTGGAGACCGCGCAGGAGGCGCAGAAGGGGGATGTGACCGGCTGGCAGGAGGATGATGAAGGACATATCATTTATGTCAGGAACGGTTTTGTGCTGACGGAGGAGTGGCTGGATATTGATGGAAACAAATATTATGTCAATGCGGATGGCAGCCGCGTGTCCGGATTTTATGATGTGAATGGGAGCACCTATTATTTTGACCAGGACGGCGTCCTGCAGGCGGACCAGTGGTTTACGCTGGGAGAGGACAGCTATTTCGCGGATGCGTCCGGCGTGATCTTGAAATCCCAGTGGCTTAATCGGGGCAAGGTGAAGGTGTATGTCACCGCGGACGGTTCGATGGCCCGCAGCGAACTGGCGCAGATCGGCGATGAGACCTATTTCTTCAACGCCAAGGGCAAACGTGCCAGGGGCTTTCACAAATGTGACGGAAAGTATTATTATACCAATAAAAATGGCGTGGTCCAGAAAAAGAAGTGGATCAAAAAATCCGGATACAAGTATTACGTGCAAAAATCCGGTGCCAGGGCACAGGACAAGCTTTTAAAGATCGGCAGGCACCGCTATTATTTCAACGCGGAGGGCCGGATGATGAAGCGGCAGAAAATCTGTTTGAGCGGCAAGGTCTACCGGGCAGACGCCTGCGGACGGTGCCGGCTGGTATCCTATGCCGGCGCGGCGCAGCAGTAAGCATGGCGCGTGTCGAGCCTTGGCTGATCCTGTAGAATTTTTATGATGAATACCCTCTATCCGGGCATGTCCATCTTTCCTATAATATGATACAAAGGGTCAAAGTCTATTGGCCCCGATATCATGACAGGTCAGAACGCGGCTAAGGAACTGTTCAGGGATAACTTGTTATTCCACAGAAGCTCCTGAACGTTGCCGGGGGATGGCCGCGAAAGGATAGGGAGGACTTGGAATGCAGGAAGAATATTACCTGATCAAGGAGGCAGCGGCCAAGGTTGGCGTGGAATCCCATGTACTGCGTTACTGGGAGGAAGAACTGAAGATGGCGATCCGTCGCAATGAGATGGGTCACAGGTATTATACGGAGAGGGATATCGAGATTTTTTCCAGGGTGCGGGATCTGAAGGAGAAAGGGCTGCAGCTCAAGGCGATCCGCAGCTATCTGGAAAAGCGCAGGGAACAGCTTGCGGGTTCGGAACAGACTGCGGATATCGTTGAGACCGTGTCCGGTGAGGACGGGCAGAGGACTGAGGCGGACAGGCAGGACGCCGGGAATCAGGAGACTGCAGAGGCAGGGAAGCAGTCGGAAGTACATAGGCCGGTAACTGTAGAACTCCGGAAACAGGATGCCGGGAATCAGGTAACTGCAGAGGCAGGGAAACAGCCGGAACCGGAAGGAAAGGGCAGTCCTGCTGACAAGCCCGAAAAGGGCGGGGAGCTGGTGCCTGCAAGATCTGGCGTTTTGTCCAATGAGGAAAAGCTGGAGCAGTTTCAGCAGATTATGAACCGGATTCTGTCAAGCGCCATTCAGGAGAACCATGAGCTGATCGGGGAGACGGCGGGTCGGCACGCGGCAGACGCGGTCGTGGCAACCCTGCAGGGCATGACGAAGGAGCAGGAGGCAAAGGTGGAGGCGAGATACCAGAAGCTGGACCAGACGCTCCGCGAGATCCAGAGGGCGAGACAGGAGGCAGCCGCGGCGAATATGCGTCCGGTAGACAGACGCCGTCAGAAGAGGTTGAAAAGAAAAAACGCGCAGTCTTTTTACGAGGACGCATCAGAGTGACGGGAAAAAAGAAAAGACGCGCTGTTTTCCGATATACATCATTAAACAATGAAAAGAGGGATGCATAAGATGAAAAACATGATTAATTTCAGCAATTTCAGCAAGGAGGAATTACGGGACATTCTGGAGCTTGCGTACGATATGAAGCAGACGCCTGAAAAATACGCGGAGGCATTGAAGGGGAAGAAGCTGTACACCCTGTTTGAGAAGACATCCACCAGAACCTTCCTCTCCTTTACAACCGGAATGACGGAGCTTGGAGGAACCTACTACAATCAGCTCTGGGCGAATTCCAATTTTGTTCTGGGAGATCCGGTTTCAGAGATCCGGTATGTGTGCAGAAATGTGGATATTATCATGGCCCGCCTGATCAGCAACGAGACTGTGGAATTATTTAACCGGAATGTGACGGTGCCGTTTATCAACGGGTGCGATTCCACCTACCATCCCTGCCAGATCCTTGCGGACGCGCTGACGCTTAAGGAGCATTTTGGCAGTTGCAAGGTAAAGCTGCTTTATATCGGAGCGAAGAATAATGTGTTCAACTCCCTGGTGGAGTTTTTCGCGAAGATGGAGGAGGGCACGATCTACGGGCTGACACCGCTTGTCAATGACACTGCGGTGGATGCGGAGTTTTACGAGAAGGCCAAGGCGACGGGACATTATGTGGAGCTTGATCCCTCCATGTCGATGGAAGAGGCCAAGCATTATGCGGCGGAAATGGATGTGCTCTACACGGATACCTGGGTGGATATGGAGTTCTTCAACAATCCGGATTATAAGGAGCAGAAGGAAGAAACCCTTGCCAAAATGATGCCGTACCAGATCAACAAGGCCTTTTTGGAGGGCAGCAAGGCGAAGGTGATGCACGATATGCCCATGCATGTAGGATTTGAGATCAGTCAGGACGTGGTGGACGAGCACCTCGACTTTATTCTCGACCAGGCGGAGAACCGCCGGCACGCGGAGAAGGCTGTGATGCTGACGCTGCTGAAGGAGAGAGGAGCATGAGCAGATTATTTACATTTTTGGAAAATTTTGATATCAATAATAAAATCAAAATATATGATGAAAATGACAGTCTGCTTTCTGAGGGTGAAATGGGCGATGTGCCGCAGAGAATCACAAATATGATGTCTGTGACAGGGGACTGCGATCTGGAGAAAGGATTACCTTGAGGTTAAGGTGAAAAGGACTTAAGAGGCGATGGAGATAGGATTAAACGCGCTGGCGGTCATATTGTTTCTGGGGTTCGCGTCCGCAGACCTGATCGCTTTTTCCACCCTGGACAGGCAGAAGGAGATCCTGATCGAGAGCAGGTACGGAAGACAGACCGGTCCGCTGGAGATTTTATATGTCAATGCGGCGCTGCTGGCCGCAGCGTATTTCTGCTACAGCAAAACCTACCGGTTTTTGCCTGCGGTGGGCGCCTTTGTCCTGCTGGTGTTTTTAAACAGCAGGATGGTCAGCGGCATTTCACCGGGAGGTATCTTTGTCGGGGCAACCTTTCTGGAGTGGAACAGGATTTCCGCGTACCGGATTGTGAACGACCAGATCAGCACGGTAGAGGTGCAGGTTTTTGCCAACCGCAAGCGGTACGCGCTGCGCTGCGGCAAGGAATTCCGGAAACAGGTTGAAGCGTATTTCCTGGATCATAACATAGTGATGAAAAAATGAGCGCTGCGGCAGGGCAGTCACAGGCTGCGCTGCCGCCAATACAGTATACGAGGAGGATGAAAAATGAGACATTTGATTGACCCCATGGATCTGAGTGTAGAAGAGATTGATGAAATCTTAAATCTTGCGGACGATATCATTGCACATCATGAAAAATATGAAAAGGTATGTGAGGGAAAGAAACTGGCAACCCTGTTTTTTGAACCAAGTACAAGAACCCGTTTAAGCTTCGAGGCGGCGATGATGGAGCTGGGCGGGAATGTACTTGGTTTTTCTTCGTCCGATACCTCCTCTGCGGCGAAGGGAGAGAGTGTGTCGGATACGGTGAAGGTGGTGTCCTGCTACGCGGATATCATCGCGATGCGGCACCCAAAGGAGGGCGCCCCCTATCTGGCGTCGATGAAATCTGATGCGCCGATCATCAACGCGGGCGACGGCGGTCACAATCATCCGACTCAGACATTGACGGATCTTTTGACGATCCGGCGGGAGATGGGACGGCTGGGGGATCTCACGATCGGTTTTTGCGGAGACCTGAAATTTGGCCGTACCGTCCACTCACTGATCAAGGCCATGTCCAGATATGAGGGGATCCGGTTTGTGATGATCTCTCCGGAGGAGCTCGAAATTCCGGAGTATATCCGGGAGGAGGTGTTTTTAAGAAACGGGCTTACCTACCGGCAGGCGCGCACTATCGACGAGGTGATCGGGGAGCTTAACGTCCTCTATATGACAAGGGTACAGAAGGAACGGTTCTTCAATGAGGCCGATTATATCCGGTTGAAGGACACCTACATTCTTGATATGCCGAAGCTGAAAAAGGCGGACAAGGGGCTTCGCATCCTTCATCCGCTGCCACGTGTCAATGAGATTTCCGTTGAGGTGGATGACGATGAGAGAGCCTGCTATTTCCGGCAGGCGTTAAACGGAAAATATGTGCGCATGGCGCTGATCATGAAAATGCTGGGACTGGAGGTACAGTGAAATGAACATTGACAGTATTCAGAATGGAATTGTATTGGATCACATCACGGCGGGCAAGGGCATGCTCGTGTACAAATATCTGGGGCTCGACAAGCTGGATTGCTCCGTTGCCATCATTAAGAATGCCTCCAGTGAGAAAATGGGCAGGAAGGACATCTTAAAGATTGACCATCCTGATTATGACATCAACCTGGATATCCTGGGCTATGTGGATCCCGACATCACGGTCAGCTTCATCAAGGACGGTGTGACGGTCGAGAAAAAGAAGGTCAGCCTGCCGGATCAGATCGTCAATATCGTCAAATGTAAGAATCCCCGGTGCATTTCCACCCAGGAAATCGGTGTCAAGCAGATTTTTAAGCTGACGGATCCGGAGAAGCGAACATACCGGTGCGCGTACTGCGAGTCGGAAAACCAGGGCGAGGTCATCCGTTTTTCCTTCTAACTGGAAAAGTTGTTGATTTTAAAGAAAACAGTTTACAAATTGAACTTTCGTGTTATAATATACTGTGATTACGCGTAACTATTCCTATAAGGCAAAGTAGGCGTGATTTTGCTTGAGAGACAGCGATAACACATAAAGAGGTGCATTATGGAGCAATATGTGATTAAGGGAGGCAATCCCTTAGTGGGTGAGGTTTCCATTGCAGGGGCGAAAAATGCGGCGCTTGGCATCCTGGCAGCGGCGGTTATGACAGATGAAGAAGTCGTGATCGAGAACGTGCCGAATGTGAGAGACACGAGGGTTTTGCTGCAGGCCATTCAGGGAATTGGCGCCAGGGTAAAATATATAGATGAGCATACAGTGCGGATCTGTGGGGGCACGATCAATCCCCATGCGGACAACTGCGTGGACGGGGAATATGTGCGGAGAATCCGGGCGTCCTATTATCTGCTGGGCGCGTTGCTTGGCAAGTACAGACGGTCCACTGTGGCTCTGCCCGGAGGGTGCAATATCGGCAGCCGTCCGATCGATCTGCATATCAAGGGCTTTCGGGCGCTGGGTGCGGATGTGGATATACATAGCAGCATGATCCATGCGGAGGCGCAGCAGCTTGTTGGAAGCCATATTTATATGGATGTGGTGTCAGTGGGCGCGACCATCAATGTGATGATGGCGGCGGTTCTGGCACAGGGCAAGACGACCATCGAGAACGCGGCGAAGGAGCCGCATATCGTTGATGTGGCGAACTTTTTGAACAGCATGGGCGCGAACATCAAGGGCGCGGGTACGGATGTGATCAGGATCCGCGGCGTGGAAAAGCTCAAGGGAACTGAGTATTCGATCATTCCCGACCAGATTGAGGCGGGAACCTTTATGGCGGCCGCGGCGGCTACGAAGGGGGATATTACGATCCGCAATGTCATTCCGAAGCATCTGGAGGCGATTTCCTCCAAGCTCAAGGAGATCGGCGCGATCGTGATCGAGTACGACGATGCGGTGCGGGTGGTCAGCAACCAGAGGCTGCGCTCCACCAATATCAAGACGCTGCCGTATCCGGGATTTCCGACGGATATGCAGCCGCAGATGGCAGTAGTGCTGGCGCTGTGCGAGGGCACGTCCATTATTACGGAGAGCATTTTTGAGAACCGTTTCAAGTATGTGGACGAATTGTTCTGTATGGGCGGGAAGATTAAGGTCGAGGGCAATACCGCGATCATTGACGGAATTGAGAAATTTACAGGCGGGAATGTTGTAGCTCCGGATCTGAGGGCTGGCGCCGCGCTTGTGATCGCCGGTCTTGCGGCCGATGGATTTACGGTAGTCGAGGATATCAAGTATATCCAGAGAGGCTATGAGGCGTTTGATGAGAAGCTCCGTGCACTGGGCGGTAAGATAGCTACGGTGGAGACGGATAAGGAGATTCAGAAGTTTAAGCTCAAGGTGGGTTGATCTGTCGAATGGACGGATGGCCTGCCGTATGTGGCCTGCCGGTTGGCGCAGTCTGAAACGCGCGTTTCGCGCGGTGCGCATCCGGCGCGGCGGTTCTTGGAAAGGTTTTTGGTTTATTCTTTAAGGTATATTCTAACAGGCGAAGCCCTGTCTGCAGAAGTATTGTAGGTCATTTCGGCTATTTATTTCATTTATAATCTATGGCGTTTAAAGAAAACAATCCGGGACACGGAACTGTAACAATGTGTTTTGTTCTGTGGATTCTGAAGGGATGCTGTCTTGATTTTACACGGGGGAGGAGGATATAATTGTATCAGGTTTTATTGTTATATGAAAACCAGGAGGACATCGCGATGGTGCGGGATTATGTCATGCTTGGAGGCTTTCGGATGGAGGTGTTTGGGATGAAGGACATCTGCGCCTGGCGGGAGTTTATTTATAACACCGATATTGTTCTCCTGTACGGTGAGAAGATGGAGGAGAGCTGTGAGGTCTGCAGGCAGGTGCGGTTTTTTACACCGGTTCCGATCATCATTTTGTCAGAAAATGGAGAGGAGTGGAACAAGATCCGCATGTTCCGGTCCGGCGCGGATGATTATCTGGCAGAACCGATCCAGCAGGGGGAACTGCTTGCGAGGATGAAGGTGCGGATTGAGCGGTTTCGGAGGCTGACAAAACCGCTGGGGTATCTGAATCTGGATGGGCTGACCATAGACGCGCTGGCGAGGAGGGTATTCCGGGATGGAGCCGAGCTTCAGCTTCGGGGCAGGGAGATGGACATTCTGCTGTATCTGGCGCAGCATCCGGATCAGGTGATCACGAAGCAGGAGCTCCATGAGGTGGTTTGGAAGGACAATCTGGGAGATGGATATTACAATAATGTGGCGGTGCAAGTGAAACGGCTTCGTGAGAAGATTGAGCGGGATCCGGATAATCCCAGGTTTATTGTGACGGTGTGGGGAAGTGGATACAGGTTTGAGCTGCATTCGTCTGAAAGGAAGGAGACAGATTATGAAGGTGGAGATTTTATATGAGGACACTGACGTGCTGGTGTGCGTGAAGCCCTATGGCGTGCCGGTACAGGGAGACAGGACAAGGGATATGGATCTGCTGGATCATTTGAAAAATGTGATCTCTGAACGGGAAAATCTTGAGGAGGAGCCGTATCTTGCAATGGTACACCGGCTGGACCGTCCGGTGGGAGGAATCATGGTGTTTGCCCGGAAGCCGCGTGCGGCCTCTCGCCTGTCTGACCAGGTGCAGGACGGCACCATGGTAAAATATTATCAGGCGGTGGTGACCGGGCTGATGCCGGAGGAGGCGGGTGTTCTGACGGATTATCTGTTAAAGGACGGCAGGACGAATACCTCCAGGGTGGTAAAGGCGGGGACGAAGGGAGCCAAACGGGCCGAGCTGGAATATGAGGTGCTCGACGAGATGGAGACGGACCAGGGTGTGCTGTCTTATGTGCTGATCCGGCTGGTGACGGGGCGGCATCATCAGATCCGCGCGCAGCTTGCGCATTGCGGCTGCGGCATCTATGGCGACACGAAATACGGCGCGTCTTCTCCGAAGGGCAGGAAAAACGGGGGGCAGATCGCCCTGTTTGCGACGCGCCTGGAATTTGTCCACCCCGGAAACGGGGAGAGGATGGTGTTCAAGACGGAGCCGGAGGGGAGCGCCTTTGATATTCTGGATCTGGAGGAGTACTGAAGACTGCAAAGAAGAAAATAACAGATATACTGTTATCTCTCGGGATGGAATCTTAACAAAATAAAGTGAAATCTCCTCAAAAAATGAAATTATAATGGTTGATATATCGGAATAAAGATGATATACTGTTGTTACAGATTCGAGGACAGAAGGAGGTGACAGTATGACATTAACAGTAGAAGATTTACATGCGATTTCGGAACTGCTTGACAGCAGGCTGGAGATCAAGCTTCAGCCAATAAGGGATGACATCGAAGGTCTGAAGGCAGAAGTGAATGAACTGAGAACTGAGATGAACGAGCTGAGGGCCGAGGTGAACGAGCTGAGGGCAGAGGTGAAAGCGCTCAGGACGGATGTGGACAGGCTGAAGGTTGAGATGAAAGAGGTACAGCGCCGTCTGACGCTGGTTGAACTGCATCTGGAGAACGAGACGGACAAGAATATCCGGATTCTTGCGGAGAACCGTGTTGCCATGGTCAATAAGCTGAATGAGGAGATCAAGACAGTAAACAAGTCTGCCCTGTATGAGATCAAGGTGGATTATCTGACAAAAGAGATGCAGAAGCTTCGTGAAGAGGTAGAGGTGCTGAAGACGAAGATTGCGTGAGGCTGGATTTCGTACAATGTTTTGACAAGGCCTGAGCAGTAGTTACTTTTTGGATTCAGTTTGCGAAACAGCTTTGGGCAGCATTTTTTGCCGCTTTACATGGAGGGG
This sequence comes from uncultured Clostridiaceae bacterium, assembly GCA_946185495.1. Classification (GTDB taxonomy): domain Bacteria; phylum Bacillota; class Clostridia; order Lachnospirales; family Lachnospiraceae; genus CAG-590. The sequence goes on from CAMHJT010000096.1 coordinate 9,856, forward strand.
AAATTGTACTATTATGAGGTTGACAGGAAATGGGGAAAGTGAAAACTTGAATCAAAGAGATGATGGCATTGAAAAGACATTGACAGGCATGGAAGAACAGGCTGGAGCTGTACCCAATGCAGATGAGGAGCGGGATACATCAGATGGGGAGGATCCGGACATTTACTACCATCCGGCGTTTTGCGCGGCCATGCGGCAGGAGCTGG
>CAMHJT010000097.1 GCA_946185495.1 uncultured Clostridiaceae bacterium
GGCAGGCAGTCCTTCGTCCCCGCAGGAAGGCGGCCGGAATACGACAGAGACAGGCAGTCCTTCGTCCCCGCAGGAAGGCGGCCGGAATACGACAGAGGCAGGCAGTCCTTCGTCCCCGCAGGAAGGCGGCCGGAATACGACAGAGACAGGCTGTCCTTCGTCCTCACAGGGAGGGATCCGGACGCTGACAGAAGGTTCCGGCGCAAACGCGGAGCTTAAAACTGTAACCATTAAGGCAGACCGCACCTCGGTCAGATACGCGAAGGTGAAGAAAAAACTACAGAAAGTGAGGATTAAGGTAAGCGGTGCCGGCAGGATCACGGCAAAGAACGTAAGCGCGGCCAGACTGAAGAAATACCTGAAGTGCTCCGTCAGCGGCAGAATCGTCACCGTCAGGCTGAAAAAGGGCGCGAAGAAGGGAACCTACAAGGTGAAGATCCAAGTGGCGGCAAAGGGGCAGTATAAGGCAGGCGCAAAGACGGTGAAAATCGTAGTGAAAAAATGAGAGATCTTCCGGCTGCGTGCAGAGCCGCAGCCGGAACAGGAAAAAGGGGATCGCCGAAAGCGATCCTCTTATTTGTATGACAGAAATGCTGTCAGTGTTTGGCGAATGTCCACAAGGGGCGTAGTTGCCGGTGAAGCCCATAGCAGCTGCCAGGGTTTATATCGCGGGGCATTTTTGAATTTAACACTATTTTAACAATTGAAATTTAATAGGACTTATGGTAAGATAATTTATATGGAAAATGTTGCAATATTTTGATGACATTTTGAATAATTTGGTAATAATTCACAAAAAGATTTGTTACATATTGTGGGCGGATTGATGAAACCATCACCCTGCATGGAGAACAGGGGGATGGTTGAAGAAATATTGGGTGGTATGATATGGACTTACGACAGTTTTTTTCATGGATATTGACAATACAACTTCTAACACTTGCAGTTTGCGCGGTAAAGAGCTTCCGTTCCGTGAAGCCTATTGGAAAACAGGTGGGATGGCTTCTGCTTTCCCTGTTCCCGCCGATCTTAGGCAATATGATCATCATAGGCACCAGCATCCGGAGCGTAGCGGTGGTCGGATATTATATGTATTTTTTAGGAATGGATCTTGTCATGGCGGCCCTGGTGCGGTTTACGGACATGTACTGCCAGGGGATCGGCAACGGACAGCAGGAGCCGACCAGCATGTATGTCGTTCTCGGTACGGATATCGTTCAGATGCTTTGCAACCTGATCTTCGGACATGCCTTCGGCATTGAGAGCATAGAGGTGCAGGGACTTCCCTATTACAGGATTATTCCGTATGTGGGGCAGACGGTACACAGGATTGTTGATTATACGGTATTTTTCTGCGTTGTGCTGATCTTTATCATCGGGGCCTTGAGGACGACGAGGATTTACCGGGAACGCTATACGGTGATCCTGTTTGCGATGGTCATAGTGGCCCTGTGGCAGACGTTTTATATTTTCTCCAGGATGCCCATCGACAGGTCTATGATCGGCTATGGTTTCCTGGGCATACTGGTCTTTTATCTGGCGCTTTATTACCGTCCGTTGAGGCTCCTTGACAGGATGCTTTCCAAGATCGCCTCCAATATGCCGGAAGCCCTGTTTGTGTTTGATCCCACCGGGAGGTGCATCTGGGCCAATGATCCGGGACAGCGGCTGGCTGACATATCGGAGTCAGAGCTTGACAAGGTTCCGGAAAAGCTGGCGGCTCTGTTCGGATGTCCCTGCAACCGCCGGGGAGACTGGAGTGAGAACAGGGTGATCGGGGAGGATAAGGACGCCCTGTATTATACGCTCGAGGGACATGTGGTACGGGATCAGAAACGGTATCTCGCGGGATCCTGCCTGTCTATCCGTGACAATACGGAGGAGCAGCGCAGCCTGCAGCGGGAGCTTTATAGCTCCACGCATGACAGCCTGACAGGGCTCTATACGAAGCAGTATCTCTTTGAATGCATCCACAAAAAGCTGAAGGAGGAGCCGGATACGGAGTATGCCGTCATCTTTATTGATGTCAAGGATTTCAAGATTGTCAATGATATCTTCGGCTCAAATTATGGTGACCTTGCCATTTGCCAGATCGCGGAACGGATCAGGAAATGGATGAGTGAAAAATGCGTGTATGGCAGGCTGGCAGGGGATACCTTTGGCGTGATGATGCCGTATGCGGATTTTATGCATGACAGCCTGGAGGAGTCGCTGAACAATTTTATTGTTTCTGACGGCATGGTGGAGAACCGGCTGCAGATACATCTCGGCGTGTATGTGGTGGATGATCCGGAGCTTGAGGTTTCTGTCATGTTTGACAGGGCGCATCTCGCGATTTCAGTCATCAAGGATAACTATAGGGGGCATATTGCTTTTTATGACAACAGGCTGCGGGAGCAGATCCTGTGGGAGCAGAAGCTGATGGAGGAGCTTCGCGGGGCGATCGCGGAGAGGCAGATCATGCCGTATCTGCAGCCGATCGCGGACAGCAGCGGCCGCGTGGTAGGCGCGGAGGCGCTGGTTCGGTGGATTCATCCGGAGTTCGGTTTCATGCCTCCTGCCAAGTTCGTGCCGCTCTATGAGGGCAACGGCATGATCGTGGAGCTTGACCGGTATATGTGGCGTTGTGCCTGCGAGATCCTGTCGGAATGGATGGGGGAGAAGAAAGACCTTTTTATTTCGGTGAATATATCGCCAAAGGATTTTTACTATATTGATGTGGTGGCTGAGATCAAGCGGCTTGTGAGGGAATATCATATTGAACCGAGCAGGCTTCGTCTGGAGATCACAGAGACGGTTATGATGAGTGATTCCGAGGAGCGGATGAAGCTGCTGGAGGATTTCCAGCATGCGGGATTTATTGTGGAGATGGATGATTTTGGAAGCGGCTATTCTTCGCTGAACCTGCTGAAGGATATGCCGGTGGATGTGCTGAAGATCGATATGCGGTTCCTGTCTGCCTCAGATTCTTATGGAAGGTCGGAGACCATCATCAAGAATATCATACAGCTGTCGGACGAGTTAAAGATCGCGTCCTTGACGGAAGGGGTGGAGACGCAGCAGCAGTTCGCGCAGCTCTCCAGCATGGGCTGCAAGCTGTTTCAGGGCTATTATTTCGCAAGGCCGATGCCGGTGGAGGAATTTGAGAGGTTTGTCCTGAAAAATGGAATCAAATAATAAGCGCCTGATCCGGGCGTACATGACAAGGGGAAACACGGGGCGTGTTTCCCCTTGCTGCATGGAAAGGGCTGTAAACGATGCGGTTTGCTGCGGCTGGGGTGCCTGCCCTGCCCGGCAGGGCTGCATCATTGCGCGCAAAAGAAAAATCAGTTTTTCTTTCCAAGAACTTTGAAGATGTGATATAATGAGCAAAGCGACGCCCATGCTTGTATGAGGCGGCATTTTGCGAATACAGACATGGAGTCGCCAGACGACAGAAAAGGACGAAGGGGAGAATCGTGATGATATACAGGGGTTACGCGGCAAGCCATGGGGGAAGGGTGCGTATCAATAACGAGGATAATGCTTTTCTGCAGGGATATTACCGGCGGGAGGTGGATGTTTTTCGATGGGAATACCAATGCGAGGCAGGGGATTCCATCCTGGCCGCTGTATTTGACGGCATGGGAGGAGAAAAGGATGGGGAGATCGCGTCCCTGAAGGCGGCGGAGGCGATGGCTGCCCGGGGCGGAGGACGGTTTTCAAAGCTTTCGGCCGAGTATACCGTAAAGACGAATGAAGACATCGCGCTCTATGACAATGTCGGCAATATGGGAACAACCTATGTGATCGTTTCGGTGGAGAAGAACTGGTATTATTTCTATAATTTGGGGGATAGCCGCGCCTATCTGTTCCGGAAGGGCGGGCTGAAGCAGATCTCTCTGGACCATACATTGATCCGGAGGATGATTGCGGACAAGAGGATCACGAGGGAGGAGGCGCTGAAGCATCCTGCCCGCCATGTGATCACCCAGTACCTCGGAATGAAGGATGAGGGAGAGGTGGTTCGTCCGGAGTATCATCATCCCTGGCCGGTCCGGGCAAGGCGTGGAGATATCTGCCTGCTGTGCTCTGATGGATTGACGGATATGCTGCCGGATGAGAAGATAGCGGAGATTCTTTCGGATAAAATGGAATTGAAGGAAAAGGGGCAGAGGCTTATTGACGCCGCGCTCGCGGCAGGAGGGCGCGATAATGTCACAGTTGTCCTGCTCGAGGCTGTAAAGCGGGTATGATATGAGAAAATCCGGCAGGACGGGAAGCGCAGCGGAACGGGGGAATCCGGCGGGGAACAGGAAGTACAGGAGTGTGAATGGAAAACCATCTGTGATGGAGCAGACGGGCACAGACAGAGTATAGATGAAAGAGGACAGAGAATATGCAGGATCAGGAAATACAGGAACAATTGAACCGGTTATGGACCGGCTGGAAGCTGGGACAGCTTCTCGGCGAGGGCTCTTTTGGAAAGGTATTTCGCATTGAGCGGGAGGAGTTCGGGCATGTGTATGAGTCGGCACTTAAGGTGATGACGATTCCGCAGAACCAGTCCGAGATAGACTCGGCGCTCAGCGAGGGCATGGATGAGGGAAGCGCCACCACTTATTTTTACAGTGTGGTGAAGGATATTGTGGAGGAATTCACCCTGATGTCCCGCCTGAGGGGGAATTCCACGATCGTGAGCTATGAGGATCATGCGGTTGTGCCGATCGAGGGTACGATCGGGTGGAATATCTTTATCCGGATGGAGCTGCTGTCGCCGCTGATGAGCTATTTCAAGACGAAGAGGGTAACCCTGCGGGAAATCCTGAATCTGGGGCTGGACATCTGCTCCGCGCTGGAGATCTGCGAACAGTATTCGATTATACACCGGGATATCAAGCCGGAGAATATCTTTGTCTCGGAGATTGGAAAGTACAAGCTGGGGGATTTCGGCATTGCGAGGCAGATGGAGAAGACGACAGGGAATTTTTCCAGAAAAGGCACAATGAACTACATGGCACCTGAGATTTTCAACGGCAATGAATATGACGCGACGGTGGATCTTTACTCACTGGGCATTGTGCTCTACCGTTTCCTGAATAACAACCGGGGACCTTTTCTGCCGCCTTATCCGGTTCAGCTGAAATATTCTGATAAAGAGGAGGCAAACGCCAAGCGTATGAGCGGCGCGCCGCTGCCGCCGCCGGCCAACGCGAAGGGAAAGCTTGCGGAGGTGATCCTGAAGGCCTGCGCGTTTTCACCGGCAGACCGCTTTGCCAACGCGTCGCAGATGAAGGCGGCGCTGTATGAGGTCCTGCGTGAAGAAGAAAGCAGAATGGGAGGCGGAAGCCCGTCCGCAGGGACGGCGGGATACGGCGCATCGGCAGGCGGAAGCCCGTCCGCAGGAGCGGCGGGATATGGTTCACCGGGAGAGGGTTCGTCCGCAGGAGCGGCGGGATATGGTTCACCGCGAGAGGGTTCGTCCACAGGAGCGGCGGAAACAGGCTCTTCCGGATTAAAACTGCAGGCGCAGGCGCCTGCGGGGGACGAAACGGTTCACCTGGTAGGAAGCCAGAAGGAGAGAGCCTGGAATGAAAACGGTGCGCAGGCGGGAAGCGGATATCCCGCTGCCGGTGTTTCCGGCGCGCAAGGAGGGAAGGGAGAGGAACGTGCCTCCGGTGCAGAGGGAAAGGGCAGGCGTTTTGCGGTGCCGGCGGCGGCAGCCGGCATTGTTCTGATCGGTGCGCTGGGGTTTGGCCTGTATCAAAAGGCCGCCAGGACAGAGGTGCCCGCGTTTTCCGGCATGATGCTGGAAGAGGCTGTAAGCCTTGCGGAATCAGAGGAATATGAGCTTAAGCTGACCTCTTCGGGGGAGGAATACTCGGATACCGTGGAGAAGGGAAAGATCATTTCCCAGAGCCTTCAGGAGGGGACGAAGATCAAAAAGGGCGAGTCGGTCACTGTGGTGGTGAGCAAGGGCGCCCTGTCCCAGGTGCCGGCGCTTGCGGGAAAGGACCGGGATGCGGCGAAGGCGGCGGTGGAAGCAGCGGGACTGGCATACGCCGAGACGGAGGAATATTCTGATACGGTTCCAGCGGGAACTGTCATCTCGCAGCAGGAAGCGGAGGGGACGAAGCTGGAGCCCGGAAAGACGGTTTCCGTCGTGGTCAGCAGGGGAAGCGAGCAGCCGGAGGTTCCCACGCTTTCCGGCATGACGCTTGAGGAGGCACAGGCGGCTCTTGAAAAGCTGGAATTGACATGTGAGTCCTCGCAGGAGTACAGCAGCCAGGTGGAACAGGGAAAGGTCATCCGGCAGGAGACGGAACCCGGCACAAAGGTGGAGAAGGGCTCCACAGTGAAGGTGGCGGTGAGCCTGGGACCGGAGCCGGTAAAACAGGCACCGAAACAGCAGCAGACGCCGAAGCAGAATGACAGTGATGATGAGTTTATGTTCTTCGCAAGCTGATTCAGCCTGGAACGCATGCAACAGAGGTATTAGTATAACCGTCGGGTTATTTAAGATCGGTTATACTGGGATCACCATGCAGTTGCAATTTTCGGGTAAACTGTATATAATAGGGGACACGGGTAACCGGCGGCGGACGTGTTGCTGATTCCGGACGCCGTCCTGTAAAACTGATTGAGATTGAAGGAGGAAACAAAACATGGCAGTTACAATTCATAAAGATATGCTGATCGGGGAGATCATCACCATCGATCCGGGGAACGCGGCAATCCTGATGGCTAACGGCATGCATTGTCCGGGCTGTCCGTCCGCACAGGGCGAGACGCTGGAGGAGGCTGCGCTGGTTCACGGCATGGACGTGGAGGAGCTGATCAAGGATATGAATGATTATCTTGCGAAGAAAGAAGCGCAGGCATAAGAAAGCACAGGCGTAAGAAAAAAGTGTCGCGGTTCAGCATGGCGTACTGATCATGGCTTTGAAGAAACGCTTGCGGACGAAGAGAGCGGGATGTGCGAGGCGTTCCGCTTTTTTGCGTATTATCAGCTGTAAGCACAGTGAACCGGAGTGAAAGGGAAGGTGCCTGAAAAAACGGCAGCTGCAAAACGGATGGGAGGTTTTAGCGTGGGCAAAAAACGATGGAAGGCAAGAATCCTGCTGTGCGTGCTCTGCCTGTCAGGCGGAGGGCTTGGAGTGGATCCGGGAAACGCCGGGACAGTCCGGGGCGTGGCAGAAACATGTGTCTCATGGATGGCGGGAACCAGGGTGCAGGCGGCAGCGAAAAAAACAAAGGAGCTTACCAAATCTGTAAAGGCGAAAAAGGCGGCTGGGAAGGACATGACCGACCAGGAGAAAAAGGCGTTGAGCACAGCGTCCTTCAAGCTGTTTTACCAGACGCTCCTGAGCGAGGGCGCGGACGCGAATGTGCTGATCTCACCCACCTCGATCCAGTACGCTTTCGGCATGGCGGAGAACGGGGCGAAGGGAAAGACAAAGAGCCAGCTGGAAAAGGCTGTGTCCGGCGGGCTGAAGACGAAGCAGTTAAACCAGGCGCTGGCGCGCGTGCGCAGGAGGATGGAGAGCAGCGAGAGGGTAAAATGGAATGTGGCCAATTCCATCTGGTATGTGGACCGGAAGGATGTAAAGGTAAAGAAATCATACCTGAAAAAAATGAAATCCTACTACGGTGCCCAGATTTACAAGGCGAAATTTGACAAGCAGACGGTGAAGGATTTAAACCGCTGGGTAAAAAAGCAGACCCGGGGCATGATTCCGAAGCTTGTGGACCAGATGCGGAAGGATGAGGTCATGTACCTGGTCAACGCGATGGCCTTTGAGGCGGAGTGGGGAGTTCCGGTTCTGGATTATCAGGTACAGAAGGATCAGGATTTCCATAATCAGGACGGTTCTATTTCCAAGGCAACTATGTTAAACTGTGAACAGGGATCTTATCTTCAGATCGGGGAGGTGAAGGGTTTTCAGAAGTATTATGCCGGCGGGGCGTATTCCTTTGCGGGATTTGAGCTTCCGGAAAATATGACGGCCATGGAGTTTGCAAAAATGCTTGCGGATGACGGCTCACTCTTTACGGACGCGCTTGCCAACAGGAAAAGCGCCCAGGTATGGATCCGGTTTCCGGAATTCCAGACGGACTACAGCACGGACCTGGCGGAGCGGATCAAGGAGCTTGGCGCGGTCAACGCCTTTGATCCGGAAAAGGCAAATCTTTACAATATGTTTGAAAAAGACATAAAGGGGAATTATTATTTTACCAAGGCGCTGCATAAGACGCATATCGAGGTGGACCGGAAGGGAACCAAGGCGGCGGCTGTGACCGCGGTGGTCGCGGCCAAGGCAACGGCCATGCTGATGCAGGAGCGGGTGGAGATTACGCTGGATCATCCCTTCGTGTACGCGATCGTGGATGATGAGGCGGGGCTTCCGATCTTTATCGGGTGTCTGAACCGGCTGGAGTAGATGAGTTACAGCTATTCAGTCAAAACGGAATTGTTACGATATACAATAATAGGACGATCGACGGGAGACGTCACCCTGACGCTCACGGATCCGATAAGATATAAAAATGGCAGATCTGCCGGATAAAAAGGAGGAAAATCATTTATGAGAAAGGTGTTTAAGAGCACGCTTGCAGTCGCGATGGCGGTATCCCTGCTCGCGACGACAGCCAATGCGCAGAGCGGCCCGCGCGGCTGGTATGATGTGACCTATGAGTGGATGCCGGAAGGAGAGCAGTCACACAGGGTATACGGGGGCAGCATTTCTTTCTATGAATACAACGAGGACGGAACCGTGAAACAGACAGCGGACGGGGAAGACTGGGTGACACATGAGATTTTTGTTGACGGAGAGGTGAAGAACGGCCTGCAGGGCGCAAGCTATGACCTCGCGTCCAACACGCTGACGCTGAGGAATCTGAACCAGCCCTACATGAAGTTAAACATCGGCCAGATGGGTGATGACTTCAAGCTGAAGGTGGAAGGAGACTGTTCCCTCGGAGCGATTGAGATCTATGTGGGCGGCAATTACATGGATAAGCAGAAGGGATATGATACCAGTATGGCCATTGAGGGCAGTGGCACGCTGACCATCACGACCGCAAAAAAGCTGGAGGGAAAGGAGTCGCAGAGTTATTACAGCTCCCTGGGCAGGAAAGCGATTGAGTTTTACGCTGGAGGAGCGGACTGCAAGCTGTATATCGGGAAGGATGTGACCCTCAACCTGTACGGTGACGAGAATGCGATCTGCTTCCGCGAGACATCCGCGGAGGTGCCGGTGCGTTTCGAGAACGGGCAGAAGGCGGATGTAACTGTTGAGGAGAACATCGAGGCGAGGATCCAGTATGTTCCCGGCTATTTGTATCAGGCCGAGGAGGGACACATATATAACTACGGTGAAAAATATGAGAATGCATCAGATCCGGAGGGCATTTATGTAGGACATTCCTGGAAAAACAGCGACGGTGAGACTGTGTACGAGGTGAACAAATACCGGTACGTGGAAAAATACAAGGCGTATATTCCGGACTGGAGCTTTGGTGATCAGGGATTTAAATCCTACACCGCGGAGGAATTCAAGGCGGAAGGCTTTACCTCCAGAATGGTCCGGAGGGTGGACAGTCCCAAGTGGATCGAGAACAAGGTCTGCTCGAAGATGATCCAATTCCAGTTAGCGGAGGATGAAAACGGCAAGACATATGGCATTTTCCATACAGGCACTTTGTTTGACGGGTATGAGACCGCGGTATTTGACAAGAAGCTGCTGGAGGATACCAAGGGTCAGTATCTGCTCACCATCAATCCGGATGTGGATATAGACAGCCTTAAGAAGCTGAATGAATATGCTTACGGATACTATTTGGACGAGAATGACGACTATCCGGAATCCTGGAGGGACACGATCTGCAAGGCGGATCCGGACGGCATTTACGGCTC
>CAMHJT010000098.1 GCA_946185495.1 uncultured Clostridiaceae bacterium
CCGGCAGGCGCTCAGCCTCAGCAGGCGGCAAATACCGCTTACAGTTCACCGGCAGGCACTCAGCCCCGGCAGGCGGCAAATACCGCTTACAGTTCACCGGCAGGCGCTCAGCCTCAGCAGGCGGCAAATACCGCTTACAGTTCACCGGCAGGCACTCAGCCCCGGCAGGCGGCAAATACCGCTTACAGTTCACCGGCAGGCACTCAGCCCCGGCAGGCGGCAAATACCGCTTACAGTTCACCGGCAGGCGCTCAGCCTCAGCAGGCGGCAAATACTGCTTACAGTTCACCGGCAGGCGGCCTCCATACTGCTTCAAGCGGACAAGCTCAGCAGAGCGGTCTTCACATGGCATCTGCCGGACAAGCTCAACAGAGTGGTCTGCGCATGGCATCTGCCGGACAAGCTCAACAGAGCGGTCTGCGCATGGCATCTGCTGGACAGGATCAATCCAATATCGGTAACACCGCAGCTTCTTTTGGCCAAACCACCAAAGCTTCTCCAGTCACAGATTCCGCAAATGACGGAACCGGTCATTTTGGAGAAGAGAATATCGCGCCAGAAGGATTTGGATTCCATGAGACCACAATATCCGGAAACTTTAGCAGTCATAATGATCAGGATGCGGATTGGCAGCAGTCCAATATTCATTCTTCAAAATATGTGACGAGTCCGCGGTCTCAGTCTTCTGCAAAGACGGAAAACCAGAAATCTGCTTCGAACAGTTACGCATCTGACTTCCGGTTTAATTCCGACAGTTTTGAAGAGGATGAAGCCTATCAGGGAGAAGTGGAAAACAGGGTAAGAGAATCCGGCATGCTTGATTCAGAAGACAATTATGCCACAGGATTTGATTTTGTATCTGGTGACGAAGGTGCAAGCTTTGGAGGAGATGCTTCCTACGGAGCCGGATATGGCACGCAGGAGAGCTACGGTTTCTCTGACCAGGGATTCGGGCAGACATCAGCATTTGAGAATTCTGATGAAGAAGAGACATATAGCGGTGAGGTAGAAAACCGTGTCAATGAATCTACCATGCTTGATTCAGAGGATAATTATGCGGAGGGGCTGGACTTCATTGTTGGGGATGACAACCCGGAGGATGATATTCCAACCATTTGATCACAATACTTAACGATAGGATAAGGCGTCCGGGCCATTTTCAGGAATGACCTGGACGTCATACTTTTTGTAACTGGATCAGATTCGAATAACTCTGTTGGATGCCGTCCGGTATGTAACTGGACTGTTATGGACTTATTAAAAATAGTCTTTTTTCAGTCCCTTGATATAAGGAAAATGGAACTTATGAATGCGATATCATCAAACCATGATAAACAGATTGCCGTGGCTTGTCTTCTGGCAATCCTTTCATTTTTTGTTTTAGTTGGAATAGACCAGGCCACAAAATACTGGATCGACCGGAATATGGAATTATACAGTTCCATTCCAGTGATCCGTGATGTATTTGAAATACACTATATCAGAAACGAGGGAGCTGCATGGGGAATTTTTGCCCAAAAGCAACTCTGGTTTTGCATTATTGCGATATTATTTCTGATCGGCGGATCGATCGTCTATCTGCGCTGTGTGCAGATGAATAGTTTCAAGGCTCTCCGCGCAGCCCTGGTCCTCGTTCTTTCCGGGGCAATGGGAAACCTGATCGATCGTGTCCGGTTTCATTATGTCATCGACTTTTTATATGTAAAGGCTATCCGATTTCCGGTATTTAATGTTGCGGACTGCTATGTGACTGTGGGATGTTTCCTGATGATCCTGCTGTGTATCTTTTATTATCCGGAGCAGGAGCTTGACAAGCTGTTCCAGATACAGAAAAGCGGGAGAGGAGAATGAATAATGCAATCCTACGAAATCGACTATTTGGATGAGGCATCCGAACGCATAGATAAATTTCTGAGCATTACCCTGCCGGAATTGTCCAGGTCACATCTTCAGAACCTGATCAAAGAACAGAAAGTGCTTGTAAATGGATGTCCCTGTAAATCTAATTATAAATGCAGGTTCAACGATCACATTGAGGTACAGCAGGAGGAAGCGAAGCCGCTTGATCTGGCTCCTGAAAACATTCCTCTGGACATCGTCTACGAGGATGGCTCCATCCTGATCGTCAACAAGCCCAAGGGCATGGTTGTCCATCCAGCCGCCGGCCATGACAACGGCACTCTGGTCAACGCCCTGATGTATCATTGCCGGGATTCCCTGTCCACGATCAATGGCGTCATACGGCCCGGAATTGTCCACCGCATCGACCAGAATACCACAGGGCTTCTTGTTGTCTGTAAAAATGACCATGCGCACCGATCCCTTGCGGAACAGCTCAAAGAGCATTCTATCACCCGCAGGTATCATGCAATCTGTTATGGAACCTTTCCGGAACCCACAGGCACGATCCACGCTGCCATTGGAAGGCATCCAGTCGACCGCAAAAAAATGGCCGCAGGTGTCAAAAATGGAAGGGACGCAATCACGCATTATAAAGTTTTGCAGGAATTAAATGGATATTCCTATATCGAATGCACCCTTGAAACAGGAAGAACCCACCAGATCAGGGTTCATATGGCGTCCATCGGTCACCCGATTCTCGGCGATGACGTATACGGACCTAAACGCAGCGCTGTTAAAAACCTGACCGGACAGACACTCCATGCCAAAACGCTGGGTTTCATCCATCCGGATACCGGCCAATATGTAGAATTCGATTCCGAACTGCCGGCTTATTTTACGGCGCTTCTGAAACGTCTTTCTGATTAGAATGCTCCCTGAGCGTCACCGCATCTTTGGCCTTCATACGCTGCCAGTCATCAATATCCGCGTAGTGTTTTTTCGTCGTATTGACATCCTTATGCCCGAGCACATCCGCCACAAGATAGATATCGGAGGTCTGCTGATAAAGCGCGGTACCATAGGTGCTGCGCAGCTTATGCGGGGTGATCTTTTTAAGTGGTGTAGTGACCGCGGCGTATTTTTTGACCAAATTTTCAACACTGCGGACAGAAATCCGTTTTCTCTGTGTGCTTAAAAACAAAGCGTTTTCATGGCCTTCCACAGCTGTCATTTTTTCCCTTTGCGGCAGGTATTCAAGCAGCGCATCCCTGGCCTCGCTTCCAAAATACACATAAGCTTCATAACCGCCTTTTCTAACAATTTTAATCCTGTCATAATCAAAATCTACATCATGAATATCCAGGCCGACACATTCAGACACACGAATGCCTGTTCCGAGCATCAATGTCAGAAGTGCCAGATCCCGCACCTTTGTCTTTTCATGATAAGCCTGCTGGTGATCTGATAATTTTGTTCCGTATTCTACATTATCAAGGAACTGGGCTACCTCATTTACCTCCATGCGGACAATCGCCTTGCTATGTATTTTGGGCATATCCAGAATCAGCGTCGGATTTGCGTGAATTTTCTGATTCTTATATAGATAGGCAAAGAATACCCTGAGTGCCGTTAATTTACGTTTTAAGGAGCATTCCTTATTGGTGCGCTGACGGCCATCCTTCTCATAGACCTTCAGATAATCCATGTATTCCTCAAAATCCTCAGCTTCAAGCTGATCGAGCACAGACAGCGGAATCTCTGCAGGTTTTTTGTCACGCAGCGCCGGGTTGTTTTCACATAGAAATGTAAAAAAGGTCTTAATATCCCTGGCGTAACCCAGACGGGTTCTGGGAGCCTTGGAGTATTCGATCGCCCTGAAAAAATTAGATACATATTTGGGAAGCTCTGCAAGCTGTTCCCGCATCAAAATTACATTGCGGATTTCTTCCTCCTCGTGATAGGTTTTATTTGCCATCGCAGTTTAATCCTTTCTTATTTTCGATTAGTTGAAATATATTACAAAACTTGTTCTGATACAGCCGAACCGTTCACGTATCACAAAGCATTGTTTAGACATAACCGAACCGGTTAATAGTTCCAGTATAACATATGATTCAAAATTGCGCAATATTATTTCGTAAAACTTGGGTTTTGCGAATAATTATAGATCGCTTTTCCGCACTCTCCAAACACAGGGAAACCATTAGACGCGGCAGGTGAATCGGCATTTCCAATCCACCTGCCGCAGGACATTCTTCAGCGTTCTTACAGCTTTATTTTAGACACAATGGACCATGTGCCATAAATCACCTTTTTTCCAACCTTGCGGTAAGCGCGCAATTTGACATAGTAGGTTTTTCCTTTTTTCAATTTCGTGATCGTCATTTGTTTTTTCTTTAATTTGCTTGTGATGGTTTTCCTGCCTTTAAATTTTTTGCTGAGGGAATATTTCACCTGACATCCGGAAGCGTTGATCAAAGCGGCCTTGACAGAAATCCTGTTTTTCTTTGTTTTTTTGATCACATAGGATGCGATCACCGGCTTTTCATATTGAGACTCAGATTTTATCTCAGCCGTTTTTAATTCGTGCTGGTTGACCCGGCTGTCGGTCTCCGTTGTTGTCACGCCTCCGGCCTGGCCGGTTGCGGCTGTATCCTTTGTTCCCGTCTGCGAATCCTTATTTTCTTCCTGTGCAGGCTGTTTCCCGTCTGTCCATGGCTCTCCGGTACCGAAACCGCCATCGGCTTCTTCCTGTGAATGGCTTGCTGTTTCTTCCGTTGTCGTGATTCCGGCCTCTGGCACGCGGCCGGGAATCGGAACCCATTTCGCGTATAGCACAACGTCATGATAACGTTCCTCATGGATGACCTGAATGCGCGACGATCTCTGAAAAGACGCGTCAAGGTACCATCCCGCAAACACATATCCCTCACGCTGTGCTTCCTGCAGCACCAGATAACTGTTCCAGTAATACTGTTCGGGATTATCAGGATGATTTATCCCGCCTCCCAACAGGTATTGTACCTTGCTGCTGTAAGGGATCAGATTTCCTGTATAACCTTCTGCCGCATAGGACTGATACGCTGCGGAATCGGCATACGCATGCAGGTTCACAGTTTTTGGAAAGGCCTCTCCCAGCGTCATCGTCATGGAATCCAGGTACAGATCCGTAAAAAGGTCACATCCGGTAAACGCGGCGTCGCCAATCATACGGATCGATCCGGGAAGTGTCAGCATCGTAATTCCGCTTCCGGCAAATGCTCCGGCGGCAATGGATGTCACCGGATAATCTGTTCCATTGTATGAAATCTGTTCCGCAATCACTATATGGCCGGAATACTCCCCCGGCTGGACCGACGCGCTGTGATCAGCCCCGATCAGATATTGCACCCCGTCCCTGGCAAGCTTTACGGAATATTCCCATTTGGCATACAGTGTGACTTTTCCTTCCTGAGAATCCGGTATGTAGTCCATCCTGCTTTGATTTTGAAAATCCGGGGTGGTATACCAGCCAAGAAAGACATGATCCTTCCTCAGCGGGTCTTTCAAGGCCGTTTGCTGTCCGATTACATATGCAGCTGGCTGATCTGGCGGATTGTCTCCACCGTTTGTTATATACTCTATGTCTCCCTGAAAAAATTGATATTCCGGGACGGTACCATTCGTATAATAACGGCTGCAATATGAACGAAGTCTCTGATATTGTACAGAACGGAAATAAATCGTAAACAGTTTTTCGATACCTTTGACGTAATGATCCAATTCAATATTCAGGCCTTCCCTTTTCTGAATCTCAAAGTGAAGCATATCAGAAGCCGCGTTATAAAGCTTTGAAACGTCAATCACTGTAATCTGGCTTTGGGCTGTGATCAGATAAGTTCCTTTGAGCTTCCTGGAGATCGTGATTCCCTTTACCGGCACCGTTCGTACAACAAGATGTGAATATTCCCTGCCGTTTGCGTCTTTATCCGTCCTATTATAAGAGAAGGAAATGGCATCCGGCAATTGATACAGGGAATCGTCCTCTTCTCCCTCAACCAGAAATAATATGCTCTCATTTTTGTATTCATATTTACAGTGGTCATAGTATACATAGATTTGCCCCTGCTCATCCTCCGCGTTGCCCCATTTCAGTTCTTCCGCCCTGCTTACGGTTTGAAAGCAGAATAGCATCATTAAAAGTAATAATAAATAAAAATATCTATCTTGGATCCGCATTGTCATACCCTCCTCTTTTGATATGAAACAAAATGAAAAGCAGGAACAGGGATACCGCAAACACTGCAATGCAGCTTCCCGTTCTTCCGTCATCTCCTGTCTGAACGATTCCCTTCACCTTTGTTTTCTTCTGTATTGTCTCCGTCGTCTTTTTTTGTTCGGTTGTGCGTTTCTCCTCTGTTGTCACCCTTTTTTTCTCCTGCCGGTTGCGGATGGAAAGAAATCCGTCCGGATCCTCCTTCGTCAGGTCGATCTGGTGAACTGTGTCATCCAGCAGATAGGTCCGGAGTGTTGCTGTCTCTTGAAGATAGTAGGTTCCCAGCGGCAGGTTCCGAACTGAGATCACGCCGTTTTTGTCTGTCACAAACGTGCCCAGAATCTTTTGATCCGAATCCGATAACGTAAATGTAACGCCAGCCAGCAGTACCGTCTCGTCCCCGTTTGTCTTGAGCACACGGATGCTACCCTTATATCTTAAGTTTTTGACAGGATCCTCCCGATTCAGTTCTAGCAGCAGATCGTTTCCCTTTACATCAATATGGAACGGGTGAATCTGGTCTGATACACGGAAGCTGCCGTCCGCCGACTGAATTTCCTTAAAATAATAATCTCCGGAGATGATCCTTTCGCGAAAAACGGCAATACCTTCCTGATCTGTCACACAGTATCCGAGACAGGAATCAGCAGGAACTATGGTACTCTGGTCTGCGCTTTTGATGTCATTTTGTGTATATACTCCAAATACAACGCCGGATAGGGGGTTCAGCTTGTAGGAGAATAGATCATCCGCTTCGCTGACTCCGTCAGCCGCTTTGACAAACACCGCCTCCTCGCCCAGCTTATAGATCCTGCAGGCCACCTCAGGCGCTTCATTGGCAAACTCCACAACCTCGGTCTGCACAGCAACTGCCGGATCCGCTGTCAACACTACTTCCTTCACAGAAGTATCCAGCTTCAGGGCTCCACCGTTGTAGGTTTCCTTCACATAATAGGTTCCCGGCTGCAGCTGGCTGCTGGTGGCGATGCCATTTGCATCGGTCTTCAGCGTCTCAACCACCTTGCCAGCCGCGTCTGTTATCTCAAATTCCACATTTCCCATTCCATACATTTCATATTGCAGTTTCCTGTAGCTTCCATACGAAGTATCCGTCTCCTGTGAAGAAGCCAGCAGCTCTCCCGTTTTATGAATCACGATCAGATTGGATTTTTTCTGGTTGCCAAAGATATGAGTAAACAAAACGCCGGATGCATACGAATCATTCCCGTCAAAACGGTGTTCAAAGCGATAGGTCTCGTGGCATAAGCTATAGCCCTCCGGCGCCCTGGTTTCGGCGATCAGGTAGGTTCCATAGGGAAGCTGGAGATTAAAATAGGCCTGTCCGTTATCATCTGAAACCACCGTATCGATGGGAATCCATGTGTTTTCTTCTGTATGGATACTGCCGTTTTCTCCTGATACAGCAACCGGTCTTGTGTCCTCCACATAAAACAGCGGATTTCCGTCAAAATTCGTATTCTCTATATGCGCGTACAGGGTAAATTCCGCCCCCTTCAGCCGGATGGTTTCGTCCTCCTTGTCCACCTTGATGGCCATGCAGTCAGCTGTCACGGGCTGATTGTAATAGGTGCCTCCATTGACCTGGATCCTCTGCTCCGGAATCACCTGAAAATCCAGCCTCTCGCCGGATCTGCCATATCCGTCATAGGGCTGCTGCCCTTCCACCAGGTAATAATGTCCAGGCGGCAGATGGTCAAAGTTCATATTTCCTTCTTTGTCCGTCACAAGGTCAATATGCGCCCCATGCTTTCCTGCCGTGTTCCATTTGCTCTGATCCAATACCTGCTGTGTCAGGAGCTGACCGTTTGAGAAAAGAAGCATCTGTCCGGCATAGATATCCTCACCAGCATACAGTGAGAAAGGAATCCCCTCCAATGGCCGGTCCTGGTAAATAAACCTGCCATTCTCAAATGCGGTGAATACATGCCCCTTTTTTCGCAGGAAAGCGGATCCGGCAAGGTAGGTGTTTGTTACCGTGCAGGTATAGGATAAGCCCTGGTCAGTGGTCTCGCAGACAGCCTGCGAAGCTGTGTACTGTGGCAGCAGGTATAGCTTCTGCTTCCCATCCTTCAGGCGTTTTTCTGTCTTCAGGCTTGCGACCAGCTCCAACGGTTTCATGCCTGCCGGAGCTTTTGTTTCGAAAAGCTGATAGGTACCCTCCTCTGTCAGAATGCAGGATGGCTCGGACGAAGTCAGGACTACCGGAGTCCCTGCGGCATCCTCCAGCGCCTGGTTGATGCCAGTCAGCTTAAATTCCGCCCCTTCAACGGTATTGCCGTATTCATCGATCTTGCGTACCGTCAAAGAAGCGTTCTGCATTCCTGTTCTGGCATATACCTTTACAGCAAAATACGCAGGCGAAGCGCCATTGGTATCATAAGCAAGATTCTGTGTTCCGCGGCCGCAGTCCAGATACTGGATGGTCCTGCTTCCGGAATAGCTATGGTTCACCTTCATGACGATCAGAACAGCGTTATCTTTGCCTGAGGCCATCTCGTTGCCGTTTCCATCCCTTTGATTCATTTTGATGGAAAGGGTTCCATCCTGTTTGATCTCCGCCCGGATCTCCTGCTCCGTTAATTCCGATCCGTCCGGAGAGTAACATCCGGAAACCTCAATGGAACCATATTTTCCGGCAGAGCTTCCGGTCCATTTTCCGCTTCCTCCTGACGCAAAATATTTCCACGCCGAACCTGGAAGGCTTACGCTGCTTTCCAGATCATACGCATTCCCTTCAGACAGTTTTTTTAATCTGTATACTGACGCCTCCAGAGATGCCCTTTTGGCTTTGGTCTGGATCTCCGCTTCACTGACAGGCGTCAGCTGATCTGAAAAACTGCTGCTCTCCGCCTTCCGCTCGGGATTCAATTCTGTCAGCTTCCACAGCGATTGGATATAGGTCAGAAGATTCGAAGCTTCCTCCGTCTGGCCTTCATTCCAGATAGCGTACTGGGTATCCTCATATCCCTGAACAGAACTGATTCCTCCCTGCGCCATAAAATATGAAAGCGCAAGGGAGGCGCGGAAGGTTGAATAAGGAGAATCAAAGGTTCCTGTTCGCAGATTGGGAAGAAACAGATTGCTCCTCATGACTTTTCCCTTCTCAAGACAGAACAGATAATGCTTTTCTGAATTCTTTTTTTTCACATACCAGATAAAATGACCTTTTGACCATTCCTTTTCCGCAATGATGTAACTCAGCTCATCCTCCTTTGATTCTGTACGCAGGAGCATCGTTTCCTCTACATTTTCAGCGGACTCTGTCGCTTCCTGATCCCCGTCTGTCCTTCCAGCCGGCAGTCCGGTATTGGAATCCTCCTTCGGGCAAA
Organism: uncultured Clostridiaceae bacterium; assembly: GCA_946185495.1. GTDB lineage: Bacteria > Bacillota > Clostridia > Lachnospirales > Lachnospiraceae > CAG-590. The sequence continues at coordinate 9,448 of CAMHJT010000098.1, forward strand.
CATCCTGACCAACTGCCGAAATATTCTGAAACGCGCTTTGAAGCAGGCTCTCAACAGACTCCCAGGCTTCTGTCTCCGGCTGGCCAGACAATGCCGGCTGGCTATCCTGCTCCGGCTTTTGTGCCGGGCATTCCGTTGTGCTGCCTGCAATACCAGTCGTCTCACCGTCCTCAGCCTTCAGTCCTGTCGAATTCATAATACATTCGTTCCCGTTAGCTTCCGAAGTTGATCGAACTTTTTCCTGTATCTGATCACCTTCATCAATATGTGAAGAAGTCTCCTCATGCAGAACAAACTGTCCATTCTCAAAATTACTGTCTTCTGCATTCCCATATAGCGGATCTTCCTCATCATATAAGGCTGCGGCTTGCGTCTCCTGCTCTGTTGCAGACAAACTATCTATATCCCTGGATTGCGCCTGATCAGGGCAGGACGAAGCA
>CAMHJT010000099.1 GCA_946185495.1 uncultured Clostridiaceae bacterium
GTTAACTGGTATAAATCAGGAAATTCGAATTTCAGAATAGAAGAAGGAGGGCAACATGGAAGAAAAACGCTTTATATATCTGGATCACGCGGCGACGACGGCAGCCAGGCCGGAGGTGGTGGAGGCGATGCTTCCCTATTTCACGGAGCAGTTTGGCAATCCGTCCAGCATTTACAGCTTTTCACAGAAAAACAAGGCGGTCATAACAAAATGCAGGGAGACGATCGCGAAAAGCCTTGGGGCAAAGAGCAATGAGATATATTTTACCGCCGGGGGCTCCGAGTCTGATAACTGGGCGCTCAAGGCGACAGCGGAGGCTTACGCGGGAAAGGGAAAGCATATTATCACGACGAAGATCGAGCACCACGCGATTCTGCACACGGCGCAGTATCTCGAAAGCAGGGGCTTTGAGGTGACGTATCTTGATGTGGATGAAAATGGAATCGTGAAGCTTGACCAGTTAAAGCAGGCGATCCGGCCGGATACCATCCTGATTTCGGTGATGTTCGCGAACAATGAGATCGGAACCATTGAACCGATCCGGGAGATCGGGGAGATCGCGAAGAAGCATGGCATTGTGTTCCATACAGACGCTGTGCAGGCCTACGGGCAGGTGCCGATCAATGTGGATGAGTACCATATCGATCTTTTGAGCGCCAGCGGGCATAAGCTGAACGGACCGAAGGGAATCGGATTTTTATATATCCGCACCGGCCTGAAGCTTAGAAGCTTCATACATGGCGGCGCGCAGGAACGCTCCAGAAGGGCGGGCACAGAGAATGTGACAGGGATTGTCGGCCTGGCCAGGGCTGTGGAGATCGCTTTTGACACGATGGAGGAGAGGACGAAAAAGGAATGCGAGATGCGCGACCACCTGATCGACAGGCTATTGGCCGAGGTTCCGTTTGCGAGATTGAACGGTGACAGGACGAGACGCCTTCCGAATAACGTGAACATCAGCTTCCAGTTTATTGAAGGCGAGTCCATGCTGATCATGCTGGATATGGCAGGTATCTGCGCTTCATCGGGTTCGGCCTGCACCTCGGGTTCGCTGGATCCCTCCCATGTGCTGCTGGCGATCGGACTGCCCCATGAGATCGCGCATGGTTCCCTGCGCATGACACTTGGGGATGAGAACACGATGGAGGAGATGGATTTTGTGGCAGACCGCGTAGGGGAGATTGTGACAAAACTGCGCGCCATGTCTCCGCTGTACGAGGACTATATTAAAAAGAAGTAACTACTCGGCAGGTCTGCGTATGTGCTGCGCAGACCGTGCCGAAACAGTATATTTCGCCGTGCAGCGGGTGAATCAGGATGCGAATCACCTGCTGCGTAGCTGTTCAGCATCTGCTGAGCAGTTACAGGAAGAATATGGAGTAACGGCTGCGGAAGCGGTGCCGGATAGACCGGCATCTTTGTGCCGGCAGAAAAAGGGAGCAGAAAACCGCTTTGATAGAGGAGGAAAGAAGATGTATAGTGAGAAAGTGATGGATCATTTCACGAATCCGAGAAACGTTGGGGAGATTGAGAATGCCAGCGGCGTCGGAACGGTGGGAAACGCGAAATGCGGAGACATTATGCGGATTTATTTTGATATAGACGAGAACCAGGTGATCAGGGATGTAAAATTCAAGACCTTTGGATGCGGCGCTGCGGTGGCGACAAGCTCCATGGCGACAGAACTTGTGAAGGGAAAGACGATTTACGAGGCGCTTGAGGTTACGAATAAGGCTGTGATGGAGGCGCTGGACGGGCTTCCTCCGATCAAGGTGCACTGTTCGCTGCTGGCCGAGGAGGCTATCCATGCCGCGCTCTGGGATTACTGCGAGAAGCAGCATATCACAATCGAAGGGCTGAAAAAGCCGAAAAGCGATATCGGCGAGGAGGAGCCGTCAGAGGAATACTGAGTATTATACGGGCCGGATGAGCGGGAAACGGTCATACGCAAGGAGAAAGCGGGGGTTTTGCGAGTCAGGGCGGCCGGGTGTGCGGGAAAGGCGAAAGCGAGGTTTTTGCGGGACGCAGGCAGCGGGCGTACGACTGTGACAACCGAAAGGAGATTATTTATGAAGAAAAGAGTAGCGGTCGGGATGTCCGGAGGGGTGGATTCCTCGGTGGCCGCGTATCTTCTGAAACAGCAGGGATATGAGGTTATTGGAATCACCATGCAGATCTGGCCGGAGGAGGACGCCTGTACGGTTTCTGAAAATGGAGGCTGCTGCGGCCTTTCGGCGGTGGAGGATGCTGGAAGGGTAGCCGCGATCCTGGATATTCCGCATTATGTCCTGAATTTCCGTAAGGAGTTTCAGGAGAGGGTGATCGACTACTTCATGGGCGAATATATGCGGGGACGCACGCCAAATCCATGCATTGCCTGCAACCGGTATGTCAAATGGGAGGCGATGCTTCAACGTGTGACGGAGCTTGGATGCGATTATCTGGCAACCGGCCATTACGCCCGCGTATGCAGGCTTGAAAATGGAAGATACAGCCTGAGGACTTCAGCATCGACAGGAAAGGATCAGACCTACGCCCTCTACAACCTGACGCAGGAGCAGCTTAAGAGAACGCTGATGCCTGTGGGGGAATTTGATAAGGATGAGATCCGCCAGATTGCGCAGCAGGCCGGGTTTCCGGTGGCTGACAAGCCGGACAGCCAGGAGATCTGCTTTATTCCGGATCACGATTACGCCGGATATATTGAGAAAAACTCCGGAAAGGAATTTCCAGCAGGCAATTTTGTGGATATGTCCGGAAATATTCTGGGCAGGCACAAGGGCATCATTCACTATACAGTCGGACAGCGGAAGGGGCTTGGGCTTTCTCTTGGAAAACCGGCCTTTGTGGTGGAGATCAGACCTGATACGAACGAGGTTGTGATCGGTACCAATGTGGACACCTTCCACGCAGGACTGGTGGCGGATCAGCTCAATCTGATGTCGATACTGGAGCTTGACGGAGAACGGAGGGTGAAGGCGAAGATCCGCTATTCCCATAAGGGCGCGTTCTGTACGGTCAGAAGCACTGAGCAGGGCGGCGTGGAATGCCGGTTTGAGGAACCGGTGCGGGCAATCACACCCGGCCAGGCTGTTGTATTTTATGAGGGAGACTTCATGCTGGGAGGAGCCGTAATCCGCGAAGTGATACCGTGAGCAGGGAGATGTTTCCGTTAAGGACGGGCGGTTAAAAAAGCGGACGTTTCGGTAAGAACGGGCAGTTAATAAAACAGACAGGAGGCAGAATAGAAAATGACAAAGATTGATATAGTTTCAGGATTTTTAGGAGCAGGAAAGACTACACTGATCAAGAAGCTGATCGAAGAGGGTTTTAAGGGAGAAAAGCTGGTGCTGATCGAAAATGAATTTGGTGAGATTGGCATCGATGGCGGTTTTCTGAAGGATGCAGGGGTACAGATCAACGAGATGAATTCCGGCTGTATCTGCTGCTCGTTGGTGGGTGATTTTGGCAAGGCGCTTGAACAGGTACTTTCCGAGTACGCGCCGGATCGTATCATCATAGAGCCGTCAGGCGTTGGCAAGCTTTCGGATGTGATGAAGGCTGTGGCGGATATCGGGGATGACGAAATCGTGATCAATTCCGCCTCTGCGGTTGTGGACGGACAGAAATGCAAGATGTATATGAAGAATTTTGGAGAGTTCTTCAACAACCAGATCGAGAGCGCGGGCACGATCATTCTGAGCAGAACCCAGAAAATGACAGAGGACAAGCTTCAGGCGGTTGTCGATATGCTCCGCGAACACAATGAGAAGGCGACAATCATTACGACAGCGTGGAATGATATCGACGGCAGAAAGATCGTAGCCGCCATGGAAAAGGAAAAGTCACTGGTGGAGGAGCTTATGGAGGAGGCCAGAGTATGTCCGGAGTGCGGCCATGTACATGAGCATGGCGAGCACGAGCATCATCATGAGCATGACGAGCATGAGCATCATCATGAGCATGACGAGCATGAGCATCATCACGGGCATGAAGAGCACGAGCATCATCATGAGCATGATGAGCACGAGCATCATCATGAGCATGATGAACATTAACATCATCACGATCATGATCACGATCACGGCCATTGCTGCCATGACCATCACCATCATCATGCCGATGAGGTGTTTACAAGCTGGGGTACAGAGACGCCGCATAAATACCAGAGAGAAGAGATGGAGCAGATCCTTAAGGCTCTTTCGGATTCCGAAAGCAAGGAGTATGGTGTGATCCTGCGCGCAAAGGGCATGGTTCCGTCCACAGACGGCGGCTGGATTTATTTCGACCTCACTCCGGATGAGTATGAGCTCCGTGACGGGCAGCCGGATGTGACGGGCAAGCTCTGCGTGATCGGAAGCGGGCTCGACGAGGCAAAGCTGAAAAACCTGTTTCATGTCTGACATGCGCGGCGTTATTAAGGGGCAGAAACGGCCTGACCCCGAAAACAGCAAATCATAGAGAGTGGATTGCGGGTAAGACGGACAGCCTGTCTTTGTCTGTATGCCCGGGGAGGAAAAAATGAAGAAAAAGGAAAAAGAAATGATAAATAATTATATAGCATTTGATTTAGAGACCACGGGATTTAATACCGTAATTTTACCGAGGGCGAGCCTACCCTGCTGCTGGTTCTCGAAGAGGGAATTGAGGAGTACGATGAGGCTGAGATGAAAAAGCGCAATATTTCCATCGTCAGTCTGGAGGAAGAGGAGTTTCAGACGGAGCGCCTCCTGGATCTGCAGGAGCAGTATGATCCGCAGTCCGTCATGATCGAATATAATGGAATGTGGCCTTTGCAGAAGCTTTTTGATATGCGGGTACCGAAGGGATGGACGGTGGTGCAGGTCATCACCCTGATCGATTCCACGACGTTTACGGTCTATAACAACAATATGAAGTCGCTGATGTTAGATCACATCCAGAACGCGGATATGGTGGTATTTAACCGTGTGACGGAGGAGACGGATATCAATACCATGCGCATGGCGGTCAAGACGGTGAACCGGAGGGCACAGATCGTCTATGAAAATATCAACGGCCAGGCGCAGATTGACAACGGGGAGATGGAGATTCCCTATGACCTGGACGCGGAGATCGTGGAGATTGAGGATGACGATTACGGCCTGTTTTACATTGACGCCTCCGACAATACGGAGAACTATGTTGGCAAGACGGTAAAATTCAAAGGCCAGGTGTTCTGGCCGCCGCAGTATAAGGGAAAGGCGTTTGTCCCCGGACGTTTCGCGATGACCTGCTGTGCGGAGGATATCACCTTTCTCGGTTTTAAATGCGTATCGGCTCAGGCGAAGGGCCTGAAGGATCGCGAATGGGTTACGGTGACCGCGAAGGTAAAGAAAGAATATTATGAGGAGTTTCAAGGCGACGGTCCCGTCCTTTACGCGGAGAAAATTGAAAAGGCGGAAAAGCCTGATGAGGAGGTTGTATATTTTTAAATCTGTATCAAGACCGCAAGGTATTGGTTGACAAACTTATCATTTTCCGATATATTGTATGAGTAGACTTATGTATTTTTACATAAGTCTATTGTTGTACTTTCTATACTCGCGGACGAAATCCGTTGGAGGTATTATTTTTCGTCGCGGTAGTTGTGGTGAGCCTGAATATCTGGTGTCAGCAGACAGCAAGGTTCACCTGTAGTAATGAACCACAGGAACTGATGGAACAGACTTTGATTAGAAAGATGAGGGTATTATGGCTACAGGAATCATAGGAACAGGCAGTTTTTTACCCCCGACCATCATTGACAACAACGAGCTTGCCAAGCTGGTGAAGACGGATGATGAATGGATCAGGGAGCATACTGGTATTATTGAGAGGCACATCGCGACGGATGAGACAACCTCCTTTATGGCCACCGAAGCAGCCAAGGCTGCCATTGAGAATGCGGGAATCGACGTGAGGGAGATCGACCTGATCCTTCTGGCAACCTTATCGCCGGAGAGGGCGACTCCCAGCATGTCCTGTATTGTACAGGATAAGATCGGCGCGGTGAACGCGACCTGTTTTGATTTAAATGCGGCATGTTCCGGATTTGTGTACGCGCTGCAGACGGCGGATGCGTATATCAAGGCGGGCATGGCGAAGACAGCGCTGGTGATCGGAGCGGAGACGCTGTCCAAGCTGGTGGACTGGAAGGACCGTTCGACCTGTATCCTGTTTGCGGATGGAGCGGGCGCGGCCGTGGTGACGGAGTCGGATCATGGAATTATCAGCAGTGTCACACACAGTGACGGCTCGAAGGGAATGTCGTTAAAGTGCAAGGATCGTTCTACAAGGAATTTCCTGAACCGGAAGCATGAGGATCCGCACTATATTCAGATGATCGGTCCGGACATCTTTAAGTTCGCGGTCCGCAGGGTTCCGGCGTGCATTGAGCTCTTGCTGCAGAGAGCAGGCGTTTCAAGGGAGGAGGTCGCTTACTATGTACTGCATCAGGCCAACGCAAGGATTGTCGCGTCTGTTTCCAAGAAGATGGATATACCGCTTGACCGTTTTCCGATGAATATTGAACACTGCGGCAATACCTCCAGCGCTTCCATTCCCATTCTGTTGGATGAAATGAACCGGAAGGAGATGCTGAAGAAGGGTGACAAGATTGTGCTCTGCGGTTTTGGCGGCGGCCTGACATGGGGCGCACAGTTGATCGAGTGGTAAAGAGACAGGTATTTTTTGATTGGAGGAAAGAAGGTTATGGGCAGGACAGCATTTATGTTCCCGGGGCAGGGAGCCCAGTATGTGGGAATGGGGCAGGAATTTTATGAGCAGGAGAAAGCGTGCAGGGAGATCTTTGAACAGGCGTCCGAGGCAGTCGGACTGGATCTCGCTGCGCTCTGCTTTAAGGAGAATACAGATATCAATATTACCGAATACACACAGATCGCGATGCTGACGGTAGAGGTAGCGATGCTTCAGTCGGTTCTTCACAGGGGAATCTCACCGCAGGTGACGGGAGGCCTTTCCCTTGGAGAGTATTCTGCTATCGTGGCTTCCGGCGTGATGGATTTTGCGGACTGCGCGCGGGTTGTCAGAAAAAGGGGCATCTATATGCAGGACGAGGTGCCTGCAGGACAGGGCGGTATGGCCGCGATCATTGCACTGGACGCGGATAAGATCCGGGAGGTCTGTGAAAAGGTTGACGGAATTGTCGGAATCGCTAATTATAACTGTCCGGGACAGATTGCAATTTCCGGTGAGAAGGCTGCCGTGGAGAAGGCATGCGAGCTGTTGAAGGAGGCTGGCGCGAAGCGCTGTATCCCGCTGAATGTCAGCGGCCCGTTCCATTCGCCTATGCTGAAGGGAGCAGGTGAAAAGCTCGCACAGGAGCTTGCCGGCGTTACGCTGCATGAGATCGCGATTCCGTATGTCACCAATGTGACGGGGGATTTTGTATCTGATGTGAGCCAGGTCAAGGGGCTTCTGGCTGCGCAGGTTTCATCCTCTGTGAAGTGGATCCAGTGCGTGGAAGCGATGCTGCGGGACGGCGTGGACACCTTTGTGGAGATCGGTCCGGGAAAGACGCTTTCCTCCTTTGTCAAGAAGATTTCAAAGGATGTGAAGATCGTCAATGTGGATCACTATGCGGATCTGGAGAAGTTGTCAGAGCTTGCCGGATGATAACAGATAAAACTATGGTTTGTAGAGGAGAGAGTATGTTAAAAGACAGGGTTGCGCTGGTCACCGGAGCCAGCAGGGGAATTGGAAGACAGACTGCGCTGACGCTTGCTGAAAACGGCGCAAGGGTGATCGTGAATTATAATGGAAACCGCGAGAAGGCGGAGGAGGTTGTCGCCCTCATTCAGGAAAAGGGAGGACAGGCTGCCGCATGCGGCTTTGATGTCTCTGATTATGAGGCGACTGGAGAAAAGCTTGCAGAGCTCATCCGCGAATACGGAAGGCTGGATATTCTGGTCAACAACGCGGGCGTGACGCGGGATGGACTCATTCTTAAGATGTCTGAGGCGGATTACGACGCGGTGGTTGATACCAATCTGAAGGGAACCTTCAACTGTATCCGCCACGCGGCCAGACAGATGGTAAAGCAGAGATACGGCAGGATCGTGAACCTTTCCAGCGTGGTTGGCGTATATGGAAACGGCGGACAGGTCAATTATTCCGCTTCCAAGGCGGGGATCATCGGAATCACCAAATCTGTCGCAAAGGAGCTTGGCTCCAGAGGCATTACGGTTAACGCCGTCGCGCCCGGGTTTATCGTGACGGAGATGACGGATGCAATGCCGGAGGACGCGAAGCAGCAGGTCGCGGAAAGGATTGCGATGAAGCGTTTGGGAAGCACCAGTGATGTAGCGGATGTGATCGCGTTTCTGGCGTCAGACAAGGCGGCCTATGTCACTGGACAGGTCATCTGTGTAGACGGTGGCATGAGCATCTAGTACACAGCTTTTAATACCATACTTTTTGTGTAGCCGGAGTCAGATAAAAAACAAGGATTTATAGAGGAGAAAAATATGAGACGAGTGGTTGTGACGGGAATGGGAGCGATTACTCCCATCGGGCTGAGTGTGAATGAATTCTGGGACAGCGTGAAAAGCAGCAAGGTCGGAATCGGGCCGATCACAAAATTTGACGCGACAGAGTATAAAGCCAAAATCGCGGCAGAGGTAAAAGGCTTCCAGGGCAAGGATTTTATGGACGCCAAGACCGCAAGGCGGATGGAGCTGTTCGCGCAGTACGCGGTTGCCGCGACCAAAGAGGCAGTGGAGCAGGCGGGACTTGACATGGAAAAAGAGGATCCCTACAGGGTTGGAACCGCGATTGGATCCGGAACAGGAAGTCTGCAGGCGATCGAGCGGAATGTCCTGCGCATTGAGAGCAAGGGACCGTCCAGGATTGAACCCCTGATGATTCCCATGATGATATCCAATATGGCAAGTGGAAATGTATCCATCTATTTTGGCTTCAAGGGTAAGTCCATCAATGTTGTGACTGCCTGTGCGTCGGGTACACATAACATCGGAGAGGCGTTCCGGACGATTCAGTATGGCGACGCAGATGTTATGATCGCGGGAGGCTCCGAGGCGTGTGTCACGCCGATCGGTGTGGGCGGATTTGCCGCTCTGACAGCCCTGAATACGACTGATGACTGCAGTCGCGCGTCGATTCCTTTTGACAAGGACAGGGATGGCTTTGTATTGGGCGAGGGCGCTGGCGTTGTGGTACTGGAGGAGCTGGAACACGCGAAGAAACGGGGCGCGAAGATTCTCGCTGAGCTGGTCGGCTATGCAGCTACTTCTGACGCTTATCATATCACTTCCCCTGCTGAGGATGGCATGGGCGCTGCCAACGCCATGATCTATGCGATGCGGGACGCAGGCGTGAAACCGGAAGAGGTTGATTACATCAATGCGCATGGCACATCCACTCATCACAATGATCTGTTCGAGACGAGGGCGATTAAACTTGCGCTGGGTGAGGCGCAGAATCATGCGCTGGTCAGCTCCACCAAGTCCATGGTTGGACATCTGCTGGGGGCTGCAGGCGGCGTGGAGTTCATTACCTGCGTGAAATCCATCATGGAGGGCTATGTGCATGAGAATGTCGGCCTGCGCGAAGTGGAGGATGAGGAGGAATTCAGCCTGAATTATGTCCGTGATCACGGCGTTGATCAGGAGGTGGATGTCTGCCTGTCAAATTCCCTTGGCTTCGGCGGACATAACGCGACGCTTGTAGTGCGTAAATTTGCAGAGTAAATTTTGCGGTATGGCATGCTTTAAGAATACAGAGAGGAAACAGTATGGAACTGGATATCA